>NZ_CP008941.1:600000-817500 GCF_000742835.1 Candidatus Paracaedibacter acanthamoebae
TATGACGCATAATAAATCTTTCCTTCGCTTTGTTTGTCGTGAGTGATGAAGCAAATGCAACCTGACACACAAATAATCTCTTTTTAAAGCTTTAGCGAAATTAGAAGAAAAATTATTTTAATTTAACATAATATCGATTATACAATCATCAAGCTTTTGATTATCCACAATAAAATTCTCGTTATGCACTGGTGGATTATATTCATCCAAATTTGTGCTACTCCGTTTAGCTGGATTTTCTAAAAAAACGTTATTGCCAGAATGCGTGTGTGTGCCTACATACATGTTCTTTTCTATATGTTCTTTTCTTCTATTATATAGATACGACAAATTTGTCGTATGTACGTACGACATATTTGTCGTATGAGTTTTTGGGGTTGACGACAAATTTGTCGTATTAACGGGCGTAGATGATACATTAGGCTTTTTAAATTTTTCTGATTTGTATAGATCATTTTCTACCGCTTCCACCACCTTAGGATCTACAGCTTCTTCCATCCAAGGATGCCACAAGAATAGATATGAGTTTGTCTTTCTCATTCTGCTTTTGACTGTATAGATTAATTTGTGGTCCTTAAGCACTTTTAAGGCTCTCTCAGCCGTTCTTTTTTGAAGTCCACATGCTTTTGCCAAAGTATCCATTTTCGGGTATGCAACGCCGTTTTCATCCGCAAACTGACGTAATCTCCCATAGAGCATTTTTGCATTGCTACTAATTTTTGTTTTGCATAACCAATTATCGATCGGAGCAAAATTGCAACGCATATTAGGATTGATAAATTTCATTTCTGAATCAGATGAAGAAGTAATATTTCTATTTATTGTGCTCATTTTCTACTCAACTATTTAATTTATGTATTTGATGTAACTATCAAAAAGCCTGTAAAGGTTAAATTTAGTAAAATTATCCTATTTTTAGTGATGGATAACAAGTATGTTTTTTAAAAAATTATGTTGCATTTATATGCCTAGTGATATATAAGGGTATCAGAAGTAATAGTTCTGTTTATTCAAACTATTTAAATAAAGCAGCCTACCTTTATAGGGGGCTGTTTTATTTTATCTCTCTTTAGTTGCTAACCCCTACCCTCTTCTTCTCTCCTCAGCTCTTTTTTTCCTATTTCCTCTCTTACTTTTTCCTCCCCTACTCTTTTGGCTTTTTCAATTTGTTGTAGGGTTTTAGCCTTTCTGTCATATGCTTCAATCTCATTGCCTAATTTTACCTTCTCAAGACCTACTCTCCATTGCTGTGCTTCGCTAATTTTCTTAACATCGCTGATCAGCTGTAAAAGAGACATATGAATATAATGCAACTCTTGAGAAACCTTGCTATGAGAATTAATCTCTAAGATTTTCGAAGTAATAAATATACAACATGCAAGAATCAAAGATATTTTATATACATAATTTAATAAATTAATGTTTTCCATTGAGGGAGCTTCATTATTGTTAGCTTTACTCATTATTCTACCTAAACTATATTTCTTAGTTCCTCTAGAATTCTTTCCCAATCAAGATCAGGCCTAATATCTTTTGCTAAGACCTTGCCTCGAGTTATTCTCTCAATCTTTAGACAATTTTCGGGACTTGGGACTGACTTTCCATCTCTCCATCTATAGGCGGTCAATGAAGACACTTTAATCTCTACCGCAAGTTTATTAGCAGATCCTACAATTTCGATAGCCCTTTTAACTTCATCGATATTAAATTTTGGCTTTGCGGTCATGGGAAAAAATTTCTCACTTATATACTTAGTTTCTATAACACATATATAAGCGCACATAAAAAAAATAGCAATAAAGAATAAATTGTTGTTGACATGTTATAACATGGTTTATAACATGTATATATACAATGGTATCAAAGGAGCAACATAATGAATTACATCACACAAGCATCGACAATGATTTGTAGCGCCGCCCAGGTAAACTTCTGGAACGAGGATGCATTAACAATGGCGGATATGTTTGAATCTGTCTACGACGATAGGGTTGACTCTATGGTTGTTAAAAAGGCTTCTATTTCCTGTCACTCAGGTTGCGCCTGGGGGCAATATCTAGAATATCAACTGGATGAAAATAACGAGTTCTATGCTGCGGAATTAGAGTTTACCTATGAGTATGAAAAAGATGGCCTTGTCTACACTGTGGAGGCATGGGGCGAACTCGATTTTAACGGAGATATCTATGAGGATATGTATCGTATTCGAGCTACGGAAAAGATAATTTCTAGCCGCCCAGCTTCCCAAGAAGCAAGCAACTTGCTTGATACAATTGACTCGCCAGCAATCCGCGTTGCCTAATAAATATAACGAGGAGGATTGAAGATGTACAAACCAGAACATAAGCCGATGCCAATACCCCAGCCGAGATCTTTAACTGTTGAGGATATTATCCAAGCTACCGAGCGAAGGGTCCAAATTCTTGATAATGAACGGGAAGCAAGGCGAGATGCTTACCTGCAACAAGGATACGAGAAAATCTGTTTAGAAGCTCTACCATCCCATGTGCTCGTAGCCGATGAAGATTCTGCCCAACTGATTAATAAGCTTAAGCAAACCCAAGAGATGATCAAGAATTTATGCAAAGTTGAAGATGAATTAAGAGATAAGATTTGCGGGCTATTAGGTGATTCAGACCTATTACTAGCCCCCAATGGAAAAGAGCTTGTCACGTGGAAAAATTATACTTCTCAACGGGTTAATACCGCTCGGTTAAAGGAAGAGCATCCGAGCTTAGTTGAGCAGTATACAGAAACAAAAGAAACAAAGAGGTTTATTTTAAAATGAAACTAATTATCAATCACGAGGACATCAAGATGACACCCTATGAATTCGATAAGACTCTTATGAAAATGGTAGATACAGACCTATTTTTTCGAAACGAGAATGGCACAGTGAGAGGACTTAACCATGACGTTTACGCTAGGGCAGCTTTAAGCCTTTTAGAAACAATCTATGCAGGAGATAGTAATGAGTAACTTAAAACCATTTAGCCTAGTCCCTACCACGTTAACAGAGGCCGTCCAATACGCTCGGCTTATCAGCAACAGTACTTTTGTTCCTACACAGTTCAGGGGCAAACCTGAGGACATTCTTGTAGCTATCCAATGGGGTGCTGAACTTGGGCTACCGCCTCTACAATCCTTACAAAATATCGCAGTGATTAACGGACGTCCGACGCTCTGGGGTGATGCAGCCCTTGCCGTTGTACAACAACATCATGACTATGAATGGATTAAAGAGTTCATCGAAGAAGATGACAAAGGAAATGTTACGGCAGTTTGTCTGATCAAACGTGCTAACCATGAACCGCATCGTTCTGAATTCTCCGTAGATATGGCAAAGAAAGCTGGTCTTCTCGGAAGACAAGGCCCCTGGTCTCAGTATCCAAAGCGTATGTTACAGATGCGTGCCCGAGGCTTTGGCTTACGAGATGTATTTGCTGATGCTCTTCGCGGTCTCATCACCCGGGAAGAAGCAATGGACTATAAAATAGTTGATGCGGTCATCCCTGAAACGGTAACCCCTTTCCACCTTACAAAGGAAGCCGCAGAAAGCATTTTAGAGCAAATTGAAAATACGAAACCACAAGAAGAAACAATTAAAGAAAAGGTAGCATCATGAGAATTAGCCTAGGATTACATTACCCAATTCATTCTAAAGAGGCCTTAGAACCATATCAACAGTTAGGATTTGAAATAAATGAATCCAGAATCGCACAAAATTTCATTGTAGTAGATATTAATTCTTTAAAAGATATAAACAATCTCAGCCGAAGCATTGGATGGGTTCCCTTAGAATTATACTTTGCAGATAAAAAAATTGCCCACATTGTTATTAGAAATCAACCGGAGTGGCAGCATTATGATTAGTGTGGATATATCAGAAAAAATAGATCCTTTCGGTTATAAATGTAAATTTAGTTTAAAGGGTCTGGCAGTTTATGGAGAAAATATTAAAGCGGTCTCTAAATTAACCGACGATCTATATGAGTTTTTAGAATTTCAAGGATGGTCACCGGATAAAGAAGCATTTACCTATTATTTAGTGGATAAAGTTGGTTGGCCCGCCGGAGAGTGGCACAATGAACCTAATTGTATCCTTTGGATTGATAGAGAAACTGGCTTAAAATGTGTTATTTTCAGGCATTATTATTATGGAACACTTTGCGGCTATGTCTATGCTCCATTGTCAGCCTTGCCTGGAAGTGAAGATTATAATGATTTAGACTTAGAAGTTCATGGTGGATTAACTTATGGAGAGGTTTATCAGGATTCATATATTATTGGATTTGATTGTGCTCATCTTAATGATTTTTGCCCTGGTATATCAAAACTTATTATTCAAGAACGACAGTATAGAAACGTCGATTTTGTACGGTCTCAATGCGAATCTTTAGCGCGACAGATCAAAGAAAAATTCTTAAAAAATAACAATAATTCATAAAATATAATTAAAATTCATATGGTATCGTGGTACCTTAAAGGAGGAGGTACCATGAAAATATTCATTCCAATTTTGATGCTAACACTATCATCGCATTCTTATGAAGAAATTCCTTCACATAATGGCAGAATTGGTAGCCTGCGCGAAGTTGAATTAGCAGAAGAAGCCTGTAGTGCTAAAGGGGCGTTCTGTTGTAGAATTTCAGGAAATCTACTTGATATAAGTGGTAGCATTATTGCTTATGCAACAGCTGCACTTGCAGGAGCAAGTGTCATAGATACATTTCCTGAGCATGTAAGAAAAACTTTAGCTTTAGCGGCTGGTATTGGAGGATTAGCAACTGGTATTCTACTTAACCTTAAGCCAACGATTGACCGCATAGCTAGGGAAAAGCAGGCGCGCGCTGAAGCACTTCAAAAGAAATATTCAAGGGTTTAATTGATGGCTAGTTACAATACCAAATATTGGAAGATAGAGATATCAGATGAGCGTAAAGACAAAAGAATCAATAATACTGTTGTTAAAGTTTTAGTAAATAGAAAAGAAACCCAGGATTCAGTAATGATTACCATACCTGCTCGCAATAAAAAACTCAACCAGAGCATCGTCGGAATTTTCCATAAATGGTTATTGGTCACAGAAGATCCAGTGAGTACGCTTAATACTATTGATCAGCTTAACTTATTTGAACGTACCTTAATTAAAATTGATCAACTTACATGGGGGAAAAATTGTCTAGCCTAAACAAAGTAACTCTCATTGGAAATGTCGGCCAAGACCTTGAGCTAAAAGAGACTGCTAATGGTTCCACCTACGTTCGTATATCCTTAGCAACTACTGAGTCATGGAAAGACAAAACAACTGGTCAGAAGAAAGAATATACCACTTGGCATAATCTAAAGTTTTATGATCAGCTGGCCCACACTTGCATGCAATATGTTAAGAAAGGGTCAAAGATCTATGTTGAGGGAAGTCTTCGGACTAGTGAGTATGAAAAGAATGGTGTAAAGCACAAATTTACAGAGATTATTTGTAAGCATTTAGTGTTGTTAGGGGAACGCGCAGCGACAGTTAGCACAGATTTTGAGAGCGCCCCCTTCCCTCACCCTATTCAAAAGACTCTAACCTCAATGCCAAGCAACAATTCTTACAATGTGCCTCAGCGTCCCCTAGAAGAACTTGTGCAATTTGATCCTAAAGTTAACCCATTGAGAAATATAACAAAACCTATGCCAAAATCATCAAATGATTTTTTCAATGATGACATACCATTCTAAGTATATAAAAGATATATTAGAATGAATAAAACATTCCTGTTTTAAAAATATAGTATCCAATATACATTTAATCCATTCTCCTAGTATAATGAAAAAGGGCGCCTTACCAGATCTGGCGCCCCTCTTACTCTTCTTGGTTCCTCTCACACTGATAATTAAATTTATTCTGGATGAATTGGCTCAAGCAATTGATATCACCACAGGTCGTTATTCTCTTTTAGTGCTTTTTTAATTCTACGGCGTCCTATCTTTTCTGAATAATGCTCTGTAAAAATTTTCAATTCACTATCAGACTCAGATTCTTTTTCACTATCAGACTCAGATTCTTTTTCACTATCAGACTCAGATTCTTTTTCACTATCAGACTCAGATTCTTTTTCACTATCAGACTCAGATTCTTTTTCACTATCAGACTCAGATTCTTCTGATGAATTAGCTATATTTCTCAGCGCATAAGTCATTTTCTCTTGTTCCTCGTGAGATAAATGTTCGGCACCATTGCTAATAGCAAGAACTTTATCAAGAATATCACCTTCTTGATCGTCTTCATTCTTGTCTAAAGCCTCACTATAAGGTGTTTCTACCTCTTCTAAAGTTTCCAACCCTGCTAAAGAAGTTGCGATTAATCCTGCTGCTTGTAAGCCACGAACAACTATTGATTGCTCTAAATTTGAATGATCGCTATGCAGATTTCGAGCTGCAGATAACCAATTAAAGGAGCCAATCACTATCATGTCGTCGTCTTTAATTAAAACTTTAGCATGAACCTTATTTAGAATTCTTAAATTAATATACGCTTTTCTTAAAAGTTCCCTCCCATCTTTTGCAATATACTTTAAATTATCAGTTTTTAGATAACGATCCAGTCTACAATCTGTATAAATTGTAACTTTAACCTTCTCTTCGTGTTTTCTTTTTACCAAATCTACAATTTTGTCCTCAGTAATTGCCCACTTTGATATATAAGGAGAAACTATAATTACTCTCTCTTGTGCTGCTTGTAAACTTGACTCTAGGATTTTTCTATGCTCATCCAATGTGGTTAGAACCTCTATTTCATTAGCAAATATAGTGCTCTGAAAATTTAGCGGAAAACATATTACAGCCCATAAAATAATTTTCTTTAAGCTTACTTGTATTTTATTTATCTCGACTATATGCATAAGAATTTATCCTCTCTAGATTATTATTCATTCAATTACCCAAATAATTTACTATGTGATCCAGTACGAATGAGAATGATTTCATGAGCTGTAATTGCATAAATTAGTAGCCAATCAGGCCGAATATGGCATTCCCTATATCCGTCCCATTCTCCAAAAAGAACGTGATCTCTATATTTTTTTGGCAGCTCCATACCTTCTTTAAGAAAATTTAATACAACTTCTAAATCATTTAAGTTATATCTTCCTGATTTCGCAATTTTTCTTATATCTTTTTCAAAATTATTTGTCAGAATTATCTTCTTGTGCTTCATCCCACATCTTTCTTATTTCTTCTATGCTCGTTTCCCTAACTTCCCCCCGCTGCGCAGCCTTTATTGCTTCAATAGTTTCTGCATTAGGAAGTTTGATTTCGAAGGGTATACGTTCTTCACAAATAGATTGATGCAAAAATAAGTTCAAGGCATCACTCATAGACAAGCCAAGTTTCTTAAACAATATTGTAGCTCGCTCTTTTACTTCAGGATCAACCCGTGTTCTAACAGTTTCTGTTCTCATTTTACTCTCCTTGTAGCTACATTGTGCCTACAATTTAGTATATAGAACTTCCCATCTTCCTTGTCAAGAGTTATAGTACGCTTAAAGATATTATGGTATATCATAATACACTTAAATATATAATAGCTGATAATGTATAGCATAAGGCCGGACATGGATAATCAAGAATTTATTGAACTCTTAGAAAGAGTAAAAGGTTTAGTACAACATACTCATAGCGTAGACATAGATATGTCGCTGATGGAATTCCATAGACTATGGACAGAAAATGTAGATAAGATTGGCCTTCCTAACAATATGAAGAAGGACCATAACACTTTCGCTTGCTTCTATTATCACTACATGTTCCTCCGCTCGCTAGAACAAGCTGCACACAAGCCTATTCCCCCTTCTCTATCAAAGCCACGCAGTAGAGATCATCTTACTCTTGTTAAGGGGTAAGCTATGCCCTGCCCAGTACCCTTAGACATATTACGGCTAAAGCATAAGGAAAAAAGGCCACGTGAATACCTTTATGAGCACGAGATTGATGCGTTAATAAAAGCAGCTGACGGTCCTAACAAACTTAGAGACCAAGCTTTAGTTTTACTTTCTTATAGGCATGGACTGCGAGCTGCTGAAGCCTCAAATATTAAATGGTCACAGATTGATTTTGAAACAAGGCGTATGCATGTAACGCGCCAAAAAGGGGGCATAGATTCTGTTCATCCGATACGCGATCAGGAAATACGTTTACTCAAGAAGCTATGGGAAAAACGCATCCAAGGTGCACCATATGTGTTTATGACCAATCGTGGAACTAAGTTTAACACAGCGGCTTTTCAAAAGATGATCGCTATGCTCGGTAAGAAGGCGAACTTAACCATACAGTCAATCCACCCTCATATGTTACGTCATTCCACGGGCTACAAACTAGCTAACGAAGGTATAGATACAAGGACCATTCAAGATTACCTTGGTCATTCTAACATTAACAATACGGTCATCTATACAAAGCTATCCTCAGCAAAATTTGAGGGCTTGTTCTTAGATTAAAAGACTTTTCTGTTTTACAGTGTATCGGGCATTTTTTTATAATATGGGAAAGTGCGAGGTTGAGAGGATAAACTTGGAGAACTTTTCTGTTTTCTGGTTGGATTACAGAAAAGTTAAAGCATATGTATTATATAAGTTGTTGGAATATATTGGATAATTTTATATAATTTATATATAAGTAGGCCAATAAATGAGTATTTATATGCAAGAAAAATTTCTTAATTCTAAAGAAGCTTCTTCCTATCTTGGAATATCAACTGTAACCTTAGCTAAATGGAGAGCAAATAAACAAAATGGCCTCCCTTTTATAAAAATTGGCCGCTTCATACGCTACCGAGTAAGTGATATAGAGCAGTTCTTTAAAGATAACACTATTATCCGCAAGCCACGTATAACCATTAACTAATAATAAGGTAAAACTTATGCTTTTAGAGTTTCTCTATATATACCTAAAGAACAGAAGAAAACGTGGCCAGTTAATTTCTAATATTCGTTATACTCATCTGAGCCTTTAAGGATTTAATGCTGATTCATTATTTTTTGATTAAGAGCTTTCGGAATCAATGCTACTAGATTTTGAGTCTGTTTTCCGTTCCTTGGTCTACTTACCTTTTTTATTTTCCTTAGCGGTTGTGTTCCTTTTCTGATTTTCCTCCTCGAGGCGTTTTATTTTTTCTATTTCTTGAAGGAGATTGTTTTTTATCTTTAAGTTATCCTCACTTATGTTTGGTTTGCTTGCCCGAGCGTTACTAGGTTTAGTTCCCCTTTTTTCCCTTACAGTCTTCTCTTTTCCATCAGAAGACGAGCCCTCGGTAGTTTCTGATTCCTCTACTTCCTCTTCTCCATCATCTGTACTTGATTTGCTTTCCTGCTTTTTCCTATTCTTTTTTCCCCTATTAGACGAAGAGTCTTCCTCTTCTAATATCACAACTTTTGATTTAGTGCTCCTTTTTCCCTGAGCATACTTCTTTTCCCCCTCAGAAGATGATCCATCTGTTTCTGAACCAGTATTATTTGATTCATTTTCTGATTCAGATCTGCCCAAGTCGCTATCGACTGATTCCCCTGATCCTGAATCAGTATCGCTTGATGCTCCTTCTGATTTAGACCTATCAGCGTCACTATCACTTGATACATTACTTGCCTGTACTGGCGAGGGCATAGTTGTAGTTGTTTGAGGCCTACAGCTACTGAAATTAGTTATAAGAAACGTCTTAATTGATTCAGAGTCTCTAAGGTTATAACGGTCACGAATTCCAGGTAATAGCTTGCGTATAAAGTCTTCCCTCTCAGTCCCAAAAAAAAGATAATTCCCGCCACGTAAACATTTGTCTAAAATTTCATTATTATCAAGATTATCTAATAAATAATAAATACATAATAGTAACGGAGTTTTATAAAATGGGTCTCCACCGATTCTCCGTCTAGCGACTTCAAAGTCTAAAAGTAAATTAAATCCATTCACATATCGCTCATTTTTTTGATCGTACCTAAATTTTATGGGTTCTCCAGATTTTTTTTGTGTGATAAGAGATTCTTTAATCCTTTTTGCTTGTATTTTTAAATATTGATAAATTTCTTGGTATGTTTCTCCATTGCTTTCAGTTTCAGAATATTCCTTTACCCCCCATATCACCCCATTACCTTTCTGCTTACCGCTCTTTGGATTCAAGCATAATGTGTAAATATACTCGTTTGGTGTCCATAAAAGTAATTTAATTTTGATATCATTTTGCCACTTTGGACTATTTGAGAGTGAAAATTTTATTACTTTTTCTAAAAGGCATATTCGTTTTATTGCTGAGTATCCTGTAACATTTATGATATCAGTGTCTCTCTTATAAAACGAAGCAAGTTTTTGATTTGATTGGGAGTTTTTATTTTCATAGAATATTTTATAACCTCTACTGAGTAACTCATCTTCACTCTCCTTCACCAATTCAAAATAATCTTCCTCTTTCGATTCAGAAGAGGCATCTGTTGAGCCACTGAGAGTATCCATTGCCCCGCTAGGAAGAGAAGATAGAAGTGTGAGGGATATTATAATACAATAATGAACAGAAATCTTTTTAAACTTACTGAGCAAGTTAAGGAGAGAAAACATAATGCTTCCTAATTATTTTTAGAGAAATTATTCTTAACTTATACAAAATGAAACAAATGTCTTCGTTAAAATAAAGTTAAAATTAACCTAAATTAGAAATAGATTTAAGGCTAATATTAATTTCTTATCTAAAAAATGATTCTCAACAAAGATACTATACAATAGACAGCTTAAAGGCCGTTTTCTCCGACTTTTTCTATATTTATTACAGAACTATCTTTTAATACATATAGTCTATCGACCCATTGCCAGGTAGCAGGGCATTTTGTTTGGGGATAGCAGTTAGCTTCTAATTCATCTGCTACCTGCTTATTTGGCATAGGAAAGGTTGGACAATTACTCGTCACTAGCTTCTGCGCGCATCCTGCTGAGCAGAGTGTCAGCACTAGCAGGAGGCCTAGAGGCAATTTCTTTTCTCTTTTTTTCAATATCTATTGCTCCTTCCAAGTCTTGATTAGCCCTTGTTTTGTAACCGAGGGAGCTGGACAGCTTAACAATAAGCCACCCAGCTATAAGCACTAGAAATAATAAGGTCATTATTATTTCAATCATTATTTTTTATTCATCACAAATATGTCAGTGATTCCTAATGTCCCTAATGCCATAATTATAATGTTGTCTATTTCATCGGGGGTGAAATACATAATAATAGCTGCCCCTAAGGCAACCATGCCTTTCCACGTACTAATATCTTTGAATTGGTTCTTAATATAATCAATCATCTAACCCTCCATATCTTTTATTTGCTCGCTTTAACCATCCAGTTAAGAAGATTTCTAACTTAGGATTTTTATTTGCCAACTCTGAATAATACTGAGCAGCGGCCTGGCAAATTAAATCTTCTAGCAATTTATTATTTAATGAGTTGATTGACTGAATAGTCTTATTTCCAATGATCCCATCAATTGCTAAAGCATTATTGCGTAAAGCTATATTGGCTGATTTCTGAAGTATTTTATTAGCTCTAGAGGCTCCCATGTTAACGGCAAGATCAAATACTTTAGTTGCAATTGCTTGGTTATCGATCATGCTGTAACTAGCAGCTTCCCAGAAGTATTTCCTATAGAGCTCTGAGGAACTTGCACCATTTAATGATTTAATATCATCCGCATCGATATCTCCGTCTTGATCAATATCTAAACCTATCTTCCTAAGGAATCTTAAGGATATCCCAAAGTTAGTAGCTCCGCCTGGGTCATTAGGATGGTTAACATAACCGCCTTCGTTCTTAAGGATAAACGGAATAGCTTTTTCAAAGTCTGCCATTAATCTTACCCCTAAATTGGTTTTGGAATATCCGCTTTAACTTGCAATCTTATAGATTGTAAAGCGTTTGCTGCTTCTGGCCTATTCTCGATAATGTATTCCCACAAAGCTACTATCATTGAATCATAATCGGAGCCTCTATCCGTATAAGTCTGGCGCCGTAGGGGGCTATAAGCAATTGTATTTTGATATGTTAGGTATTGTTGGTCTAACTCTTCTTGGGTTGGTTTTTCTGAGGAATCAAGCCATATTAAGCCGTCATAATCATCTCCGTTAATAGACCACTGTTTATCCCCATAATTTTTTGAAAGAATAAATGCATAATCTGTCATGTTAGGCTCCTATTTCCATTACTGTTATTGATGATATGCCGCGATAATAGGATGAAGAGTCTGTATCATCGCCCGACCTATTCAGCTGGGCAGTTGACGAAACTATTCTCCATTGAACCTTATAAGTTGTTGAAGCAGTAGTTGCTGGACTGTCTACAAAGGTTAGCCCTAAATTAGCCGCGAGTGCTGAGCCGGCAACATACTGCGAGGTACCTACTCTAGCTCTTGAGCTTGCTGCATCTCCAATCCCTACTGCGGTCGAACCTCGAAGAATCTGAATGGCAGGGATAGCATTTCCTCCTCCTACAGTTAAGGTAACTAATATTAGAACTCGGCTACCGGAACTTTGCAAAGAGGGCAATGTAACAGATAACCCTAAAATATCTGTAAAGTTTGTGCTGCTTGTAGTCGCAGTGTCTGTCTTTGTTGCAGTAACTACCTGGAGTACCTTGCCTCCTCCCCCGCCACCCCCGCCTGGAAGGTTATTAAGGAGTACTTTTTTATTCGTTGCAGCAGAAGCATCATAGGTCATAACGTAATCAGCCGCTCCATCAGGGGCAGCATCTGCTGTTAAACTATTTATGTCCGCTGAAAATGTGGGGTTGCCTGTTGCACCACTAGGATTTGTGATAGCAACACCACTCCCTGCCGTTAATACTCTAGAGGCTGCTGTAGTCGCATCGGCAACTAAGAAACCAGTAGTCGCAAGTCCAGCAATGCTTGTAAGCTTAGCACTTTGTGCTTGGACATCTGTTCCAATGGTTAATCCGAGAGTCGTGCGTTGAGCAGCCGAATTATTATCATCGAGAAGTGCACGTCCTGCTGCTGTAATATCTGTTTCTGCCCAAGTAGCGACACCGGTGGTATAGGGCATCTTGTTCGCAGCTGTGCCCAGAGCCGACAGGCTTTGTAAAGTTTCATCATAGGCTTGAACATTTACTCCTATTTCTAAGCCTAGATTTGTTCTAGCTAAAGTAGCAGTTGAGGCGCCTGTTCCTCCATCAGCTATAGCGACATTTGTGCCGCCAGGTTCATAGTAATCTATACCCTCGATCGCAATCGACTGAACCCCAGTTCCTGTCGTGTTCTTTACAATACCAGTCACAAGGTCGGCCATAGCTTGTTCATTTGTAAGGACACCATCAGATTGTTGCACAATGTAGGTGGCACTGATGGGGGCGCCCGTCCCTGTTGTTAACAGATTAACCCACTGGCCGCCGTCATACCCTTCAATCTGAGCTAAAGTTGTATTGTATCGAATCATACCGGCTAATGGAACCGGACGTTGCGCTGTCGTTCCCGCAGGCACTCGTACTGCTTGATCGGCACTCTTTACCTTATCAGCATTGGGGCCATCCCATATGACTATGTCTCCATCAACAGATGTAATTTGATTGGTATCAATTCCGATTGATGAAGAGAGGTCAATATTACCATCTTCATCAAATGTTATATATTTCCCTGCACGTTCCGAAACAATGGGTAATTCAAGATTGACTGCAGGATCCACCATAGGTGTACGTATAGATCGGCTGATATCTCGTCGATTCTGCTGGCCAATCATAATAGATTTATCAATATCAGTATTAACATCGGCTGCGAAGAAATCACCTAATTGGTTGTAAGTAGCTGATCGATACTCATTGATACCAAATATGGCATAGATATCTCCTGCCACAGTAGGAGCTGTGAAGACGATTGTCCCACCATCAGGGTTACCAACACCTGTTACAGTGTAGTCATTTCCTCCGCCCAGAATTAAAGTAGTAACTGTCGTTCCTCTTAACCGATCAACTTGAATGTCATTCTCGTTATAGATAGGGAATGTATAGGCATATGAAGCCTCTCCTCCCGCTGCTATATATCTATTAAATCTTGGATTCTCTGTAAGGCTCATTTACTTCCCCCTAATATAGTGTTTTCTTTTGCTTCTTTTGCCCACGTAACTGTAAGCCTAAGGAATCCCTCAGTTGATCTTCGGCATAGTCCCAGATCTTTCTAACCATGAACGCATTTTGAGTCGGTATAAGTTGCCTGATAGAATAGAGGGTTCGGCTATCTAATTTCTTTTCTCCATCAAGCAGATTAGACAGAATACCAAATCCATGACCAGCTATACCAAATGTTGGACTGAGCGACTCAATGGCTTTCTGTGCAGAATAGAAGTGTCCTTCTTTCTCCAGACCTGTCACTCGACCAATGAAACCGCCCGTAAAGTTATTTGCCGTACTCGTGGCATCACTAAGGTAGCCTAGAACCCCCGAACGGTTGATTCCCGTCGTGATCCACTCTTCAACGTCTCGTTCTTTTACTTCACCATGATCGATGTAATCTCGAAGAACTTGTTGCAAGACCCCGAGGCCAACCATTGATGCCACACCTTGGACAACTTCGGCATCCTTTCTTTGAAGCCCCGCTAGAAAGTATCGTTGATAGGCAGCAAATCCCCAGGATTTGAATTGACCCAATAATCCGCCAAGCTGGGTAGAAAAGAATAAGGGTTTTTCTAAGCGAGGAGTAATAACTGTATTATCGATCAGGCGGGATATAGCTAACTTGAAGATTTCGGCTGCTTCTCTGTCGGCCCACCCTGAAACACCCGCCACGAGGACACCTTTATCTTTCTTACCGAATTTCTTAAATTGTTCTCCTATACGGGAGAGCATTCTTTTATCGATACCGTAAGAGGCGAGAGCAATTATTTCTTTATCCTTTAAAGATTTAGAAACTGAAGCACGGAGAATTTTAGCAGCCCCAACGTAAGCCGCCATAGTCTTCGTTTTATCGTTAATCCAATTGATGCCACTCAGAAAGGTGGTGGCTTTTGTCATTTTGCGGCTAACCTTTTCCAGGCCCCCTGATGTATAGGATAAACTTACATCTGATAAAGCTTGAATTCTGGTGCCTAAAAGCATTTCATTGACGACAGCTAAGTCTTTTATTTCTTGAAGGCGTTCCTGATAAATACTACCTTTAGACTTTTTAAGAAGGGTCCCAAAATTTCGCACGAAAGCTATAAGGGTATCTCCAATTGTGTTCTTAATACCGTGTACAAAAACAATTCCTCCCACATCAAAAGCCGAGGATATTCCTTGTCCACCAAGCAACCGGGCATAGTTCCCTGCTTTTAAAAAATTCAACAACTTAGCCCCAGAATAAGCATCTAGAATACTCGAAGCATTAAGATTAAAGGTTCCCCTAATTTGCGCAACCATAAGTTGAATATCGGAGATATCTTTGTCCCGTGCTTTCTCAAGAGCTTTTATTTTTTTGAGGCCATCCTTATCTGTCACGCCAAGCTGATTAATCATATTGTCGTATTTGTTATTTATATCGATAGCTCGAATATCATAATTAGGATCCGATAATTGTAAAGCGTTGAGTTCAGCGTCCCGACTTGCCTTAATTCTTTCAAGCATAGCTGCCGATTTAGGTTTCGCCTCTAAAATAGAATTTCTAGATGTTTGGTAATCGCGAACCATCTTTGCTTGTCGGTCTTTCGTTTTTTCAGAAAGTTCAGGGAGCTTCCCTACCTTCTCTTGAAAAGTTTTTTGCTCTTCTTGAAATCTTTGATCTAATACTTTAATCGCATTACGCCTTGATAGAACTTCAGCCGGAGTAGCCTGTTCGATGAATTGTCTTTCTTGTGTATAGGAATCCCGCAAAAGCTTGAGTTCTTTAGGCTCTGTAATTGAGGCTATTTGTTCTTGATAGTTTCTATCAAGCTCTTCTAAAAGGGCACTGCGGCGCTGAGGGACGTTGGGATCTTTAACTTTAATATTGTTAATTTTCGTTTGATAATCTTCTCGGATTTTTCCTATTTGATCTTTAAGATCAAGGCTTCCAAATTTTGATTGAACTGTGGCATCTGCCGCCATAGTATTAATATACCGCTTCAAGATGACCTCAATATCATTAACTAGAAAGTCCTCGATCATTAGATCAGGAATGTTAAAGACACGCTCTTTAAGCGGACCACGCTTCTTTGTCTGTAGTAATATGCCTGAATATTGAACTCTATCGGCATTCCCTCCTAGGATATTCTGAATAATTTGTTCTGATACTTCACCAAGTTCTGCTGCATCCAATGCAAGGTCAGCATCTCCCCGAAGCCAGTCTTGAACTACTCGTTTGAAATCTTCTCGTCGAGCGACGATTTTCTCCTTGTCATATAGCCGATGAACATAATCTGTGTCATCTCTTCTATATTTTTCATCCAATAGTCCTACGTCTATACTGTAGTCCCTTAAATAATTTAGTACATCTTTCCTCAGGATAGTCGCTGCTTCCCGTACTTCCTGTACAGGATGATTTCCGTGTCTTCGTAAGGCTTTGGCAACTTCAACTTTAAATTCTTCTAAAGAAAGAAGGTTATTTTTTGCTGCGATTCCATAAGCATCTACTATTACTGTTCTCTCAGAAGCAGGAAGAGGCCCTTCTCTTTTGGTATACTTAGCAAAGGCATCAGATGTTGTATTGAATAGGACAGTTAAACGCTCGCGTTTCATCTGCTCAACAATGGTAGACACAGGCATAGGAGAAGCTATGCCTAGGGCATTATCTTGGTATTGGAGCCCAGTATCAACCAATTCTTGGGCTACACGGCGTGTTTCTATGCTTTCGCTGGTAGCTGTTCTAACAACAGGGTTCCCTGCCGCTTTTTCAGCAAATCCCTGCCCTAAGATTTTTCGTAACTTTGCATCTGTCTTATTAGGAGCGGCAGCACCGAGAGACTTATAAATGTTAGTATCATTGCTTAAATCTTCGCTCGTAATGAGGATCTTATCCCCCCCTAAGTAATTTTCTCCCTCTTTCGGGATCTTTAAATCATTCTCCAATGCATTTGCTAGTTCTCCGAAGGTTCGATTGCTGGCCCTATAAGCGCTAATTCCCCCGATAGACCCTCCTAGTACACCTGATAGAAGCGTACCGGCAGTTATGTTTGCCGCAGACTCTCCAAACGTTCGAGTTTCTTGTGTAGAATGGAGCAACAGTTCAGAGGCAGACAGGCTGAGGATATTTGCTCTTGCTGTAGCGGCGCCCATTTTTAAAAAGGATTCCCCAGCCTTCAAGGATATCTTTGCTGCTGTACTAAAAGGAATTAAGTTAATTGGGTCAACAATGCCTGTCGCTAACCCCGCTACGACATCCAACCATCCACCGTCTTCCTGAACCTTTCTATATTCTCTTTCCTTATCAATACGTCTTTTAATAAATGCTAGTTGATAAGGTGTTTCAGCTTCTATTAGCCGCTCTTGATATTCTTCATATCCTATAATGTCGTCTAAAGGGTTAAAGTCGTCAGGTGTCTGTTTTAATGTGATTTCATCAGGTATTTCGGTTGCTGTATAAACGTCATCTATAAAGGAGCCTAGAGGATTGCCTCCGAAAAAGTTTGCGTTTATAAGGCTCCCAAAGGTGGGTGACTCTTGCTTCACCTCCTGAATCACGCCAGGTTTACCAAACATTGCTGTTTCTGCTGAAGGAAGCAATACTTTGCCGACTCCGGGCACATTAATTCTTCTCTCTTGCTCCTGCGCTATTCGATCATTCTTCTCAGGGCCAAATACAGGAAAATTTAAAGTAGGTTTAGGAGAAAATGCTTTAACCATTAATCAAGATCTCCCCGTTTTAAATCTTTGAATACTGCCTCGTAGTTGGGGTTGGGAGTTTCGGCCCTCTTCTTGGCGGCAAACTCCGAAGCTTTAATAATTTTATCTTTAATTGCGCCTGTAGCTGTTCCTAAAGCTACCCCAATAATCGAATCACCTGCAGCATATGGAGAGTCTTCAGAGACGAATCCTCTCATGGCTTCTTGGTATTCTTTAACCTCGGCCGCATTCTTAATCCTGGTTTGTTCTTTTCTTTTAATGTCTTCATTTAATGCCTTAACGACGGGAGCTGTATCGGGGGCGAACCGAAGAGTAACTCCTGTTTTCTGATCCCTAAGCGTGTCAAAGGAACCAGAGGTTGTTCTGTATAAAATAGGATAGGTGGGTCTTCCACTCTCCCATTCAGCAATGGTCTGGTTATCTGTGGTTATATAGATATCTTCATTATTTAGATCAGGTTTTACTGCTTTTACACCCTCTAATAGCTGTCTCCTTATCCAGGATTGATCTTTCAGGCCCGGAATGTTATAAGCTGCTGCCTTTTCTGGGGGATATCGTACAACGTTTGCTTGTCCTGTTACCTGACTTATACCAAATACTGATTTGGCTCTTTGCCTCGCCATTTCTTTTGCTACATTTATATCGCCTGTATAAACATAGGCTTCTTGGAAAAAACGTTCTGTGTCGGCTATAATACCTTCTTTGATATTTGGCACATCAATAATAGGAGCGCTTTTACCAATAAGCTTAAAGGGGGCATCGGCGGAAAAAAAAGCATTAAGTATGTATTCTGCATCAAAGGGAATATTCTTTAGTTCCTTCATCCTTTTATCTCTGACTGTTTTTTCTGCAGGATCAAAAGACATATCAACCATTTTGACTGCTTGCTCTGCGGAGACCCCTCCTCTGGTCAAATCGGACAGATTCATAGCGTAAGTTTGCCATTTATCACCGATATCCTCGAGAGCTTTAAAAGAATTATCCCCTATAGTTCTTATAAGCTCGGCCGCATAAACTTGCTCTTCAGGGGTTCCCGCTCTTATTGTCGCTCTAATATTGGATTTAACTGTTTCTGGGAGAATTCCCACTTTATCCACATAGTCTGATATTGCTTGTCCTCTATGGATAGGATCCATACCTTCAAGAGTTGGCATCACTTTTTGAACAAAATAATTATCTATAGCTTTCTTATCGAAGGCTGATTCAGGATCCAGATAAGTGTCCCCATTCAGAGCAGACCCGATTTTTTCTATACCCGCTGCAATCTGCAATTGTTCCTTACTTATCGCGGTAGCGGATTCAACAAAACTTTCAATCTTATCAAAATTATGCAAACTCATATCTGTTAGAGGCTTTAGTTCTGTCTCTAATTTCCCTTGAGCATCATAAAGTTTAAAGGTTTTCTTCCCATCCTTGATCGCCTGCCATGCCTTGGCTTTATCGGGTTGTTGCTCAAGCCACCTCAAAGTACCATCAAACATGAGACTCTGCTTAGCCTGCCTTTGTAACCGTACTTTTTTCTCTGCTGAAAATAGAGGCATGCCTTCATTTTCCATATTTAGGCTCTTCTGAAGGGTGAGCATACTATTCTGCACCCTCCTAGATGCATCAAAGGCTGTAACAGCATTATTGCTTAGCATATCGGCAGCAGCATGTTCCATGTCATTAAGCGATAGATCGATTAATGTTAGATTGTCTTCCTTAAGTTTCTCATTATTCAGAAATATTCTATTCTCAGCAGCCTTTGATATATGGGGCATGGCTAACATTTCAAAGCGCATACCCAATTCTAATTGCTGGTCTGGGGAAGTGTCTTTAGTTAGCCCCTTTAAGGCTGCATCAAAACCTTTTCTGAGGGCATCAGGATTATTAGGGTTTTTGCTAAAGATTTCAGAGATCAGGCGACGTGATGCAATTTCAAAGTCAGCATTATAAATCTCATCCGCAGTGCTTGTCATCTCATTAGCCATCTTCAAGGCATTCTGTTGCACAGCACCCGCTAACTGTTCTGGCGCATAGCTCTGAGGAAGATTAGGTACTCTTAATCCGAGCGTTCTTTGTTGATACAATGTATCTGCCATTTATAGCAATCCTCTTAAACCACTAACAAAATTAACACCTTGTTTAAATAAATCTCCCTCTATCCCTGCTCTCTCAAAACGCCCCATAGCTCGGCCTACGCTTGCATCGCTGCGAGTTTGGGCGGCTGCTGCTCGCATTGCAATAGCATCCAACTTTGATTGGCTGCGGAGATTTAACAGGTCATTCCCTGCTCGACGTCGGCTTACAATGTTTGCATCTTCTGCAGAGCTCACATCAAATCCTCTAGCGGCGAAAAAAGCATTTGTGGAAGCCATATTATTGAGGAGTTCATTACGGATCGCATTGGATTGCTCTGCTGCATTAGTCTCAATGTTGCTGGCTTGCAACTGTTGCCACATTGCACTCATATTAAGGCGATTCGCTGCCATGGAGGATGCTACTCTATTGGCATAGAGGCCCATGCCGGTGTTAACCATTGATCCTGCTCTATTAAGCAATGACAATCCTTTGGCATATCTATTGCCATATCCATTAGGATCCATAGAATCATCCGCCAGGGCTTGTTGCTTGGTGCTAAATATATTTGAGAAACTAAATGCCATTAGACGCTAGCCTCCATTCTCATTGCTAATACTATCAGTGGTGTTGGTTTTATTTGGGTTAATACAACTTGCCCATAAGCATCCCAACCTCTTAATCCTTCGATTCGATGAATTCCAGTAAAGACAGGTAACGGTCGATCAAGAAGCTGATCATTGAATCCCCTAAAAGAGACAGGGACATTATTAACGACAGCTGCCGATGTTTGATAGAACCAAACATAACAGCTGGTTATCCGTTTCTTTTCTCCCATCTTTTCTCCTACTAGTTGGAGAGCTTCAAAGGGCAAGGTCTTTACTATTGGAATGAAATTCAGTCCGATATCGGCGTATTCATTTACAGGCGTTTCCGTCGTAATCTGACCTCCAACAACCGTTTTATCCTCCAGGTACGCCCCATCGGCAAAAACGTTTACTACTCGTCCTTCCAGATGATCCAGCCCCGTTAATACAGTGGTAGGACCACCAACTGTCTTTCGAACAGAGCAGTCTCCCATAATATTATAATTGGCTCTTTCAAAGTACTTTACTTGCTGACCATTAATCGTTCGTTGAACAACCACATAAATATCTTCTTCATCTGCACAGACAGACGTTACCAATCCATCCGTTGTTGTTAAAGTGAATCCACGGACATTTTCTTCATTAATAAAGACACCATTTGTTAGTGTTCCATCTGAATTAACTATAAGCAGCATGTCGGCTTCATCGGAACTGGTACTGCGTCTAATATCAAAATCAACTGGCTGTTTGATTAAATGCGAGGCTAGAATTGAGATATTGCTTGATGTAAATGCTTGCTGATTTTCGTCAAACACTAGTTGGATGATGCTATTACCACCGCGTTGGACAAACATGATTACACCATTAGAGACGACCGGCCTTAATCCAAATTCACTACCCACTTCGGTTTGAGGAAAGAAGCTAATAGTCTCCGGAGTAAGAGCAGCACCTCTCGAAAGAAGCACTGATGACTCACCCCCTGATGTAAATAGGTTCAGTGATCTATGGGCTAGAAGATTGACAATTGGCTCTTCATTGTCGAGGTCACGGTAAAATCCATCTGAATCTCTAAAAGCTCCTCTATCAAAATCTAAATATTCTCCCAGGACAGAACCTACAATTGTTCGAGGTCGGGAACGCATCCCACCTATAAGCAACCGGCCTTGAAAGAAGGCAAGGCTCCTAATATAACCTCTCGTTGCTGACCACATAGGTTCAAAGCCACGCTGTATATTCCAATTGTTTGCTGTAATTGGATTGACATTATAAAAGGGAACCTCTGTTATCGCTTGAACAACGGTTGGACTTGTATAAGCTGTAATTCGCGCTCTTCCACCATTACCTTCAATAATTTGATTTACATCAGCGGCTGTAAAAGTATTAGCGCCAGCTGTTAAAGTTACCACCCCTATTACTGTGTCTGGCGTCAATGTTGTAGCCGGCAAAGTCTTACTCGGAACAAAATCATAGTAGGGTATATTCTGTGGTTGCCATGTATTGACAGACCAGTTGTCATCAGCACCCAATCTAGTTATTTCTTGAACATCAAAATCTTCATGACATATTAAGATTTTGTCACCACCAAATGCCCAGTTTATTGTTCTTAATTTATCTTCAGTAATTACAGTTGCCCTAATGTCAGCCTGGAAGATACCATTCCTATAAACTGCTATATTCCTATCAGTTAGCAACAAGGCATACCGTTGTCCGATATTGAATTTGTATCGAATCTGTCTATCTTGAGAGATCTCAGCTAACTCCCTCCAGACGTTAAATTCTCCGATAGAAACTGTAGAGGCTGCTAGATCCGTGGTTCCAATTCTAACAAACCGGAAATACCGGTAAGTTCCATTAACTCTTCTACGTTGAGTGTTAGCTGTAGTGGATATGGAAATTGCAGATCCAATATTAACCCAGGTTGAATTGTCTACTGATCCTTGGATGAAAAACTCTGTTGCATCTGTTCCGGCACTCAGGGTGGCGGATACGACATCAACAAAAGCAACGTTTGTTGGAACTCCTAAATCGTATCGAACCACAATATAGGGGTTATTTGTCCCAATGGCAGTGGTAGTGGTGAGAAATGTCGTAGGGTTATCATCATTAGCATTTGCTCCTGTACCACCATTTGGAGTGGTGATAACAAGGGTTCCTCCGGCAATACGTTCAACTTTATTGTGGACCTTATTCAAATACTCTAATGAATATCTTAATTTAAATCCACCTTCCGGTAAGCAAATCACATTTGTCATTTCAGCAGCGCCGGCTAGGTAAGCCTCATAATCATTTAAGGCCACAGCTTTTGGCTCTAACCATCCAGCAGTAAATCTATTTTGACGAATTTTTACCATTAGCTAAACCTTGCTGCTATTAAGGGATAGCTTGTAATGGGTTCTGAAGGTGCTTGCTTAGAGTTGATAGCCATTGCTTGTCCTACCAGTCCGCCTCTTAAATTATCTTGAGGTGAGCCCCAAGCTCTATAATACTTATCAGCTGCTAAATCTTGTTTATCTGTGAGGATAGGCGCCAATTTGGCAGCGAACGCCATGACCGCAAATTCAGTAAAATAAATTGGCCATTTAGAAGGGTCAACGTATTTCTGATAATCCACCCAAAGCTTGTTAACATCAGAATATATTTTATCTTCAAACAGCTCATAACGTTTATAAGATTGATAACCGGGGGCGTCAGATTCAAATGCTGCATGAAGCTTTAGCATCCCCACCGGTTGTTGGAACGAATAGTTCCACTCATTTATGGGTTTATCGGCTAGAAGTCCTAGCCGTTGCTTAAGCATATTGAAGCGCCAAGGATAAACTGAAAGAAGGTAGCTTGCATAATGATCCCATAACTCGCCGCATACCCCGGCTGCTTCAAGATTGCTTTGATCTTGAAAAGAAGAAATTGGCCTCAAGCCCAATTCAAGCAGGGCAAGGGAGCACACACTGAATTTAGTTGAGGCCATATCTTACTCCTTACAGAGTTACTTTGTAGATCACATAGAGAGGCACAGTATTGTCTGATGCACCGTTAGTTGTTGCCCGCAATGCATTACCCACTGCCAAAACGTTTGCTGCTGTCGGGGTTGAGTTGAAAACACTACCTGGACCAGAACCAACTTGAGTAACTGTGATGTTTCCGTTGGTTACGGCCACACCTCCAATGGTAATCGCGATCGTGTCGTTAGCTGTCGCGATTGCTCCACCAAGAACTGCTGTAATGCCACCAATTGTGCCAGCAACATTGGAGGTGATTTCAGCGAAGCTTGCAGTTGAAACATCGTCGATCTTAGTCGTAAGAACTGCAACGCCATCTGCGCCTGCAGCCAAGATAAACCCTGGAATCTTCGCCCCAATAAACACTTTGTTTGTACCGGTTATGGCTACAGGTGATGCTGCTAAATCAACAACATGCTGAACCTCAATTGTATCTCCAACCTCAAGTTGGTCAGCGATGGGTAGGAAATAGTTGTTAGCTGTAATTGTTGCTAGAGTATCAGTCGTCCGATAAGTGTATAATTGAGCGGACTTACCACGACGGGATTGATTCCCAATCTTTCCTAAACCTTGAATATTAAATGCCATTTGTCTTAACTCCTTTACTAGACTACGAGGGTGTCATCGATAGTACCTTGGACGATACCGTCGTTATCAATGTTGATTGCTCCGGCAAGGAGCTTACCAGTTACCAACCAAGATGTTTTTTCAGGCACATAATTGATTTCAGTAGATTGAGAAATGCCTTCAGCATAACCGATCGCATCTTTGTGCCATGCATAAACTGTCCGATTTGCACCTACTAACGGCAAGCCACCTTCTAAACGTGTTTCAATCATATGGAACTTGAAGCCAACGAATGTGTCAATTTCTCCGTTAACCAAAGCTCGTACAGAGTTGAAGTCTGAAGATGTTGCTGCTGTTGTCCCTAAAAGCTGTTGTACGCCAGCTGCACTTAAAGCAATATGGCGGTCTGACATAGGCACACCTTTGTCATCTAAAATCTGTTTGTAAGCGCGAAGTTTGCCCATGTTCATGGCATTACTACCACCGACTCCTACTGCAACTGTATTAGCGGTAGCTACTGCTAAAGAATTATCTAGAATGATTTGATCCACGCGACGCCCTAAAGCATTGGCGACAGCTAGGACAAGTTCACGATTTTCATCAAAGTTGACTTGAGCCTGAGCAAATAGATCCGTATATTCAGGTGCAACCCATGACAATAGATTAGCTACTGCTCCTGAATGATCGATATTCATGGGGGTAACATCGGTCTGGAAAACCCGCTGCTGAGCGAGGCCCTTACCCATTTTAGGAAAACGGTATGTGGAACCATTCACTCCGGTACGTTTTCGTACTGTATCTATGAGTTTTGATCCTGATTGATAGGCTTGTTTGACTTCTGCGTCAAACTGAGCGATAAAACTGTTTGGTAATTGTACAGACATTAATGCTGCTCCATTAAAAGTTAAACCATTGAAATCGCTCTCATTTGGCCTTTGCTCTTAATGGGACTGACTTAAAGCCAGGTAGCCATTGCATAAGGGGTGATTGCTCGGATTAGCTTGTCCGACAAGCTTAGTCTTTCCTAAGAGCCAGTGGGTCATTTTACCGATTATCCACAATAAAATTATAACATAGTTACGCTTAAATATAAAATAGATGACTACTTGTATACCCGTTCAAAATATTCTTTTACTTTGCGCTGGAGTACAGGATCCTTTTCATAATCAGGCGATGCTAGAATCTTATGAATTTCAGCTTCAGATGCATGATCTGTTGACTCACCAATACCTGTGGGAATATTGGCAATGTGACCAGATACATTTCTTAAGATGTCTAAGAGTTTAATCTCATTAGCGGAGACAGGCATATTCACCAAAGTATCAAAGTGTTCTTGATTAATGACGCCTTGTTTCAAGAGGCTACGCCCCCAAGATCTAATGTTCGTGATGATTTGTTTACCATCCGCGCCAAGTTTCCCTATTTCCTCTTCATACATCTTTTGAACATAAGCTTCACCGAGTTGGGGATTGTAAGCACTAGGATCCTCTTCCTCACTATAAGTATCATGTAAATCTTTAATTAAGGAGTTGAATTGTTCTTGAGTCAGACCATTCTTATGAGCAATAGCTTTAAACTGGCCTAATTCTTCCTCGTCCATCTCTAAGTCTTCTGCATCTAGATTGTAATGATCGGCAGTTTGAGGGACATTGTGAAATCCTTTGGACAGCTTCTGACGAAGGCTCAAGGCTTTCTGTTGTTCTTCTTTTAACGCTTTGAGAATCTCATCTGTTTTATAAGCGCCTTCTCCTTCATTCCAGAAGTGATCAGGAATGCCGTCAGGCCGTTCAAACTTTTGTTTCCCATTTTCTAAAACAACATCTTGATCTTGTACGCTTGTATCTTCAATATCATTCTCTTCTATATCAGTTAGCAAGCTACGCTCTTCTACGATATTCTCTTCCATTTTCCCTACCCTTTAGTTGCCATTATAGACCTTGTGATTGCCTCTCTTGGGCAATAATTCTGACCATCCCGCCATATTGCGTAATTTCTAGATTGCTCACCATCACATTGAGATGAATATGTAGGTTGATCTAGATACTTATGTTTCCAATATTTTAAAACCCATTGCCCGGCAGATGTGCTGAATGCTTCAAAGAACATCTTGTTGGTGAAATCGTTTTGCCGTTGGATATTATCCTGGTTGTCCTTTGCTTGAGTTTCAGTATTTCCAAAGGGATCCCATTCTTTTTGAGAGATATCTGGGCTCACTTCTTTCATGCTGTCATAAATATCTTTGCGTAAATCTTCGAACATATTATTAGGCTGCTGCACTGCTCATCCCCGCCATTTCTGCCATTTGTTGCATTTGTGCTGCTTGTTGAGCTTGCGCCATAAATTGCTCACGCTCTTCCTTGGTTCTTAATAAATCTTGCGTCATGCCACTGTCTCTTGCCAAAATGTACGGCAAATCTTCCATTTTGTAAGAAGCATTGACAGCTTCTAGGCCAGCAAGAGCTTGTGCTGTTTGAATAGTTTGTATAGTATTTTGCATATCAATAATCCCTTGCTCTTTTGCAAGAGGAGATACCACACGGACTTTCAACAACATATTATCAATTGTAATGAGTTCTGGTGGGATATCGCCGAGAACTTCTTTCTCATACATGATGGTCAGCATATTCTGCCACAACGGCTGTACCATTTCATACTGCAAGCGACCAAAGTAAGACTGGACGTCAATTTGCCTGCTTTGGCCTCGGAGTGCATATTCTGTGGCAGACCTAACCGCACCAATCTCAGGAGGCATACGGTCATTCATCATGATTGTTTTAATATCGTTCTGTAAATCAGCAAGCATGAACTGCTGCATATCTAGGTTGCCAGCACCTGGTAACGGCGCAATAGATGGTCCATTAGCGCCGGCATTGCGAGAAACAGGGATCATCATGCCAGGACTTAAGACAAGCGTATTAGGATTAATGATGTCAGAATCAGCTACAGTGTACATTCCAAATGTACTCATCTGAGCGGAACGAATCATTAATTCTTTGGCCTTGTTGTACATCTGAAGATCTTCGAGAGCTACGATGACTGGCCCACGTCCATAGGGCTCTCCAGGAACTTTACCAAGGCGAGTAATTACCCATCCGCTGCGTGACATTACTGATTCGACGAACTTATCCTGCGTGCTGTTATTAAAGACTTCATAGTAGTATTTTTTACCAACTTTATAAGTAACCTCTAATACTTCCACATCACAAAGAGGGTTGCTATTGATAAGCCTTTGCATTTCCGCAGATAACCGTGCCGTCGGCCATGTCTCTTTAATTAATGCAGCTTCAATCTTATGCTTACGAAAAATCATATAGACACGACCATAACCGTCTTCTACCAAAGTTACTTGTTCTGGGGGTACAGCTGTAAAAATGAAAGGAGCATTATCATCTCCTTCACTCACCAACAAGCAAGATGTTCCAACAGCTAAGTCATAATAAGATTCGGAGATTGCAACATTAAAATTTGAAGCATCAAGCATCTCAAAGCCAACTTTAGTAAAATCGCTGTAGGCTTTATTGAGCTGATCGCTGATTTCTTCAGGGACTGAATCACCAGCTTTTAACTCAACCCACCGCTTGAAAGGAGGAGTTAAGCTAGCTTGGATATGGTTAACAAACCGATCAACAACTTGAGTTCCTAGGGAAGTATAATTGTTGTAATTCTTCCTCTGACCTGGAACGGGGTTGTTGTACATATTCCTGTTAGGAATAGCAATCCTATAGGCACGTTCATACATATCTCTGAAGTTTTCCTTCAGGCTACATGCTTTACTATAACGCTTAAAGATTTGGGGCGTAGTTTGTCTCAACCGAGTGTCCTTCTCATGTTGGGAACACCAACTTCATCTTGAGATAATAAAGAGCGACGGCCTCGTTTACGCTTGGATCTTATTGCATCACTTTCTTCCCGTTGAAGCCGTTCAGTTTCTGAATCAGTACGGCGACGTTGTTCAGCATCAATAGCTCTACTTTCATCCAATGCTTGTTGTTGAAGTCGTTGGTTTTGGCTGTCGGCAGCCCGAGCTTTTCTCATCGCTCTACGCTGTGCTGTTGCTTGGTATCCAGCTGTACCACCAGCAATAGCACCCGCCGGTCCGCCAGTAAAAAAACCACCAACTGCTCCCGCTACAGCTCCCCCATACTTCTTTACGTCTCTCTCGACTCTTTTAAGGTCTTTCTTAATTCTCCCTATAGGATCTTTAATATCACCGACAATTCTTTTACCAGCTCTTTTGGCAAAATTACCTATTTTTTTAAACAGACCCATGAAACACCACAAATATATAATTACTTACTATTAGTATACCTGTGCTGGTATATTAAATGAATGTAATGGTTTAGCATGTACCATTAAGGATACAACAAACTATATAAAGTTACTTAAATGTTAATAAACACTCCAATCTGTTTTAGCTTGGAAGGAGTGAGAAATTCCACTCATACTGTCTGGTCTAATATTCATGAAAAATGTGTGGGCTAAAGCATCAGCACAATCAGGAGATGAAAGGCCTCTAGCTTTCATGCTAGCTTTCTTTTCCATGAGCAACTGTCCTTTGTCATTATAGTCAGCTGTAATCCCAGTAAGGTCATCAATAAGCTCATCATCATTCGGTATTTGAGCTCCATCTTGGAACCATTGCTTCATCCGCCCCCACATCTCTGCCCGCTTATTAAAGTACTTAGATGAATCATCAGCAGCGAGACCAGCATTGACTGGAATAACTCGGATGCCCATAGCTTTAACAAAATCTACGATTCCATCTCCAACACCAACTGCGTCTATAAATAGGCTAGCTTTTGGGAAAGAGTGATAAACTTCGGCAATATAGTGGGAGACTTGAACTGCATTAAGTTGATGATATTTTTTAAGGAAATGAAGCTTGCGACCTTGCCTAACAGCTATGACTGTCTTGTCTTGTCTAAGAGCTACATCTACACCAATCAAGACGGGCATATGGTTAAAGTTTAATGCTTCATATTGGATACTCGTCCGCACCAGCGCTAGGTTAATAAATTGATGATCGTCTTGAGAGGGGAATTCTCCGAGCACACGAACTTTAAAAAAGTCTGAATCTTCGCCATAATCTAGGCGCCATTGTTCGATCTCCTCTTTATTGGTGAGAGAAGACTCACGGCTATCAATCTTGTAGGTTAACCAACGATGCCTAAATTTACCGAAGCATTCACGGAACCTTCCCGCATTACGGACGGGGTTACTAAATGTTAGCCAGACAGCACCTGGCGTTGTCATAGCTCCTTCAACCGTTTCCCATATCACGTCAGCAATGGAGGACGCCTCATCAAATATTACTAGGACGTTGTCTTCATGAGTTCCCGCAAAGGAATCTGGATTATTTTCTGACCAAGCCAAAGCTGAGGCAAACCAAGTTTCTTGCCTATTCTTCATATAAAGCTTTGTTGCTGTCCATTCAAACCAGTCACCATTGATAGCCAACCGTTTCCATTTTGCTACTTCACGCCAAGTTTTCGTATTAAGCTGAGCTGCAGTACCTGCTGTAATGATGGCTTGAGGGTTTGCTCTGGTGGATAAGAACCAAAGGATAAGCCAGGAGGTTAAGGCTGACTTACCAATACCGTGCCCAGAAGCAATTGCCATTCTTATTGCTGTACTTACCTCCCCTTTCTCTCTTAATTTCAACTGCTTACCTAGTTCATTTAAGATCTTAACTTGTATAGGATCAGGCCATAAATTAGCTAAACTCGTTCCTGCTTCTCCCCAAGGGAAAGCATACATAACGTAACTTAAAGGGTCATAAAAGAACTTAGAAATATCTTCAGCCAATCTAGTCATTGCTTTGTATTAACCTTCTTTCCTCTCATTCGCTTTCTCTTTCCTTGGACGGCCCCGTTTTTTAGGAGGAGGAGAAACAACTAGGCTTATATGGCTATGTAGGTACAATATTTCTTTTTTTAAGAAAGCTATCCGTTTAGCTAAATTAGAAAATGTTATATTGTCTAAATTAGCTTGCAGATTGTGCTTCAGATGCAGGTCGGATAAAGTGGCTTCTGTTGTATGGATCCGCTTTAGAATCAAGCAAGATAAATAAACCAAAGTTACGGCTAAAACGACCTGAGTAATAGAACCTACAATTTCCATCAACATCATTATCATTTTCCTTCACCTTTCTTCTGCTGTAACTCTTTTACGCGCTGATTAGCTCTTTCAATTACGTCCGCATCTGTTAGGGTTACCTTAACATTATGATCTTGGGTGTTATTCCAATCATCTCTACAACGATTCTTCATCCAAAACTCCCAAACGCGCGCGTTAAACTTAGGATCATTCATTCCCATCAATCCCAATTTCTCTAAATGAGCTTGAGCAAAAATCTCTCCTCGCGCAATCGCGTCGGAAAACTCAGGATATTCCTTTACCCATTCGTACAAAGTATCCTTAGAAATATCTAATTCAGCAGCCACAGAAGTCTTTGTATATCCCTGCCGCATCAAATCCACAGCTCGTATACAGAATTCTGGTTTATACTTTGAGGGCCTTCCGCCTAAGTTTTTAGCCATTTTCTTCTTCCTCAGTGTTTAATTCTAGTAATTCTCGCTCTATTACCGTTAGCGTTAAGTATGTTTTAGCAAGGTTGCCTGTGGTATCTAAGCTCCCCACCCTACTTGCTAACTCTTTATGCCTTTTAATAAGTTTCTTGCGGTAGACTTCTTTCGTTAGCTTCTCTTGCTTGGCTTCATCAGCATAAGAGAAAATCATGGTGGTGATGCTTAGGATCAATATTTTGATTAAAGTCATTACTGCCCCTCTTCCCTTCGCACAATTTTAACTTTAAGCCCTAATCTCCAGAATTCTTTCTCAATTTCCTCTAGAAAATTACGTACTACTTTTCCCATATCAGCAGGTAGACCGTTAAATTCCAACAATGCTTCCGCTGCTTTGTAAGTTTCAAGCAGTTGGTTTTTATATTCTTCCATATCTATATTTACTAGCTTAAATGTATATGACCTCATTTACTTAGCCTCCTTATTAATTTTTATATTTCATTTATTTCTACTTCGATGTTTCCGCCTTTAATAACTTGGAATCTTTGAATTGTGATCTTATCGATTTGCGAATCATCTTCGTAAACCATAGCTTTCTGCAAAGAATCAAAAACTACTTTTAGAAGATTATCTAAATCTCGTTTGCGCCTATCTGGGGGGTATGTAGCTAAAACCACTTCTAATCGCCCTAAACACTTATTAATGCTGAGTTTTGATACGAGATTCCCTACCAAAGTTCGATACTCTCTTGCTTCGCGAGAAATTATCATACGCCCTTGATAGGTTCTCCAATAACGATTTGCTGATGGTGGCCATGGTAAGCTAATCGCTATCATTGAAAATCATTCCTGTTAGCTGCTGTAAGGATCTCAATATCGAAAGCTTTTTCTATAGGAAGCTGTTCAGTAGCTTCAAGAATCTCTTGGTATTCCCTTGCATTGAGAAAAAAAGGACCGGAAACTCTAAGGCTGGTGTTGGAAAATTTATAATTTGTGCCATTTGGATTACTCTCCGGCTCCAGTGTTTAAACAGACTTGGACAGTTATCCCTAAATGTTCTTCAATTTTTGCACGGTACTGGCGTTCGATAGTATCTCTAAACAGGCTTCTATTTGTCTCAATAGTTAATCTATCCGCTTGCTTGAGAATAACAGCGTTCTGGAACCACGATTGATAAGTAGCAGCGCCCAGAATCTCAAGAATTTTTTCTCTAATTTCTTTTATTTCTTGGTCTGATTCATTGATAGTAACAGGGATTAGTTCAGATAAAGGTAATGTTTTCTGATTAGTAGAATGCGGATTTTTTGTTGTCCATGAGAGTTGGCTCCGGCAACGATTTGACCAGACACGAAACCAGTTTGCATGCAATGCTTCTTTTCCACTGGCTTCGTTAACCCAGTAATCTTTGAATTCATCAAATATGTCTTCGACCCATGTTGGATGTATTCCAAGTCTTAACGCTTCGTTAATCCATTCGGTTGACAATTCTATATTTTGTGGTAATTTTGTTTTATAAGGTTTCTTACTTTTTAAGGCCTTGTCTTTCTTCTTCTTTTCAGCCTCAGAACTGCCACTTTCTGGCGTTATCATACTATCGATTATACAATAAAGAGGGATAGAAGTGGAAAAACCAAATTCTTTAGAACATCTCTGTCACTTAGATCTGTTAACTACTGGCAGGTTTTTCCCACTCTTCTAGCCCCTCTTCCCCCAGCTTATACAATGGATTTTTAAAAGTTTTCTCTAGAACATCCTCTAATTCTTGAGAGGAAGGAACAGTCTCCTTTTTTAAAGATTCACAATTGCGTTTGGGGGCTTTTTTTTCTCTTACCCGCGGGGTTGCTGTTAGAAAAGAGGCTATATTAAATCTCTTTTTAATTGAAGAAACTTCTATGGGAGAAGGTAGATTCTCTTCCGCAGAGATCGTTATAAAAGGCAACGTTAATTTCTTTTCTTCCTCTACCGTTATATTTTCCAATTCAAGTAACAGTGTGAGATCCTCAGCCTGAACTTTCTTTATATAGTAAGAGCCACTGTTGGGTTCGGGTAGATCTGGCAGTTCTAGTAATTCTGTTTGTTCTGCTAGTTCGGTAATTTCAGCAGTACATGCATTATTAAGATATCCTGTATAGATCCATGCACAAATAATAATGATTAATAATTTCATGTATTTTTCTTCCTTTTATTGAATTATTTATTGGTCAATAAATTAACAATTTTTGTCCAATCATTCAACTTCATATTTTTATTACTTAATACTTATAACAGAAATTTTTTTTCTCTATGGATCTAACTTAGACATTATTACTTTGATCAAAGGTAATAAGTTGGTCTTTTTCTTACTCTTGTGAGTCCTTATCTCCTTAGAGTAAAAGACGTTGATTATTCTAAGCAAATTACCTCCTCTTTTATTTAAATAAAAATTTAATTTTTTATAAAATTATTGAAAAATTGCATAGATTAATTTCTAATAATATGGGACACTAACTGAGGAAAAATAACATTAGATGAGCCAATCTATGAATAAGAATATAAATTTTCTCTCTATTACAAGTACAATAGTTGTCTTTTTTTCAAATACTTGTGCTCAGGAAAATGATAAGGGCGATCAAAGGAATCTTGTTATATTCCCCTCTATGATTACTGAGGACCAAACACCCCCCCTCTTCTCCTGAATGGATTACGAGAGTTACTGCTGAAAAAAATGGTATAGAGGTCCTGGCGTATCTCAGCGGCATAAATTGTAAAAGAAACCGTGGGAACTAAAAAATATTAAACTTCGTTTCTCTTCTTATTTCTGTATATGTGAAAAATACTAAATTTTTGACTATTTGATAGTCAGTAATTGATCTGATATTATTCAGTTAATAATAAGGAGAATAATAATGTTTAAAATTTTACTTAGCGCATGTATTCTGCATTCTTTTTCGATTGCAAAAGAAACGGTAGATTCAACAGTAAGTGAATTAAAACCCTTGATTGAAAAAACTGACGGTACTCAGGATAGATCGTCTTCTTCTTTGCAATCAACAGATGAAATTACCGAACGGGTTACCGCAGTCGAGTTTGCTTCTACGCCTAAATTTCAAGCAGCGGTTAGGAATCAAGGACAGGTTATGTACCTTTTGACCCTCAATTCACCAACTGCTCAAACAATAGAGGCACCTGGTAACCCTATTAAAGAGACGGTCGTGAACATTAATCCATGCTTAAACACGAGTAGTTCAACTGCAAAGAACCCTTCATCCATAGGCACCCCTACCACAAGATGTACTCCACGTACAGAAGATCCGTACTTTCAGTCCTACCGTTGGGCATCTGAAATTTTTCCGATTCCTGATTAAATCCCCTTGACAGTCTCATAGACGACTGCCATATCTCAGCTATAATCGAAAGTGATTTGCTAAGGTATGGCGGTTTTTCATGACAAATATAATTCTTTTCCTCTCCACAGCTTTTATTTGGGGGACAACATGGTTGGCCATTAAATATCAATTAGGAACTGTGCATCCGCTATGGTCTGTTTGTTATCGTTTCGCCTTAGCTGGTTTAATTTTACTTGCCTTTTGCCAATTCAAAGGGTTGAGCCTTAAATTTTCTAAAAGAGACCATCAATGGATTGCTCTCCAAGCCTTTTTGTTGTTTTCTTTGAACTATTTTTTCTACTATCTGGGAACTGACTACTTTGTCAGCGGTATTGTGGCCGTTATCTTTGCTGCCGTTGCAATTTTTAACATCTTTAATGCTCGAGTTTTTCTCAAGATTCCCTTGTCTAAAAGCGCGATAGCCGGGGCAATTATTGGCCTGGGGGGGCTGGGTGTTATTTTTAGGATGGAAATATGTCGCCTAATAGACACAGATATTTGGACTGTTTTAACGGGATTAAGTATTTGCTTATTGGGAACGATAATTGCATCAATAGGACAAATTGTTGCAACTGCTAATATGAAACGCGCCCTTCCCTATTTACAAACCAATGCTATTGGTATGACCTATGGTGGGCTTTATACGGCCTTAGGGGCAATTTTTATCGGAGAAGTCCCCACTTTTGAGCTAACAGCAAAATATACACTTTCGTTACTTTATTTAACACTAGCTGGAACAGTTATCGCCTTTGGCTTGTATATGAAGTTGGTCCAAAATATTGGTCCCAGTAAGGCAAGCTATGCTTTTGTTTTGATTCCAGTGGTTGCTCTAACTGTCTCAACACTATTCGAAAACTTTACTTGGACAATGGAAACTGTGATTGGAATAGGGCTGGTTATTCTTGGCAATATTGTTGTCATGATCTCTAAAACACTTCAGTCTCGTGGAAAGATTGAACCGCTGCAAGATGAAACACTGAAAAAGGCTGCTTAAATCAATTTTCGGAAAAAACCTTTTGCCCGAGGTATTATCTCTGATATAACTATCACCAATATATGATAAATCATAAAAGTACTAGCTTTGATATGGCTCTTGAGACTATAAATATTCCACAGCATGTGGCGATTGTCCTGGATGGCAATGGTCGCTGGGCAAAACGCCAAGGTTTGCCAGTGATCGCTGGCCACCGGGAAGGGGCACAGGTCCTCAAAGCAATTACGAAACATGCAGATCAGTGCGGCGTAAAATTCCTAACTGTCTTTGCTTTTTCCACTGAAAATTGGAAAAGACCCCAGGGTTGGGTTGATGAATTAATGGCGTTATTGAAGTATTACCTCAAAAACGAGGCAAAAGAGATTATCAATAACAACATCAAGTTCAAGATTATTGGCAGACGAGAACAACTTTCCCCTGAGATCAACCAATTAATTGGTGACATAGAAAACAAAAGTGCCGCCAACACGGGCATAACTTTATCCATTGCGCTGAGTTATGGTGGGCGCGATGAAATTGTTCATGCTTGTCAAAATATTGCAGCCTTAGTTCAACAAGGCCAACTCCAATCAGATCAAATTGATGAATCATTAGTCTCAACGCACCTTTTCAATCCTGATCTTCCACCTCTAGACTTATTTATTCGGACAAGCGGTGAAATGCGGGTCAGCAATTTCCTTTTATGGCAACTGGCCTATGCTGAACTTATTTTTTCATCTAAGTTATGGCCAGACTTTACTAAGGATGATTTGGATCAAGCATTATTAGAATTTTCTCGGCGGGATCGTCGATATGGAGCTACCATTGGCGTTTAGTAATTTATCAAGCTTGCAACAACGAATTTTAACTGCCCTTATCGTCCTCCCCATTTGTATTGCTGCAGTTTATTACGGCTATCCCTATTTTGATATCTTGGCTAGCTTTATTCTATTTGCCATGATGCGGGAATGGTCAAAGATGGTGCTGGATCAAACGTATCACCCGATGGGTTATATTTTGGCAGCTTTGATGCTCTCATTCATTTACACAGATGTTACCTATAAAAAGTATGTTCAATATAGCCTGATCTTATTTGCAGGATCTTTCCCCATTCACATACTAATGAAAAAACGCCTCTTTGATTACTTTGTTTTCGTAATTGGAACATTGTATATTTCATGGTCTGTCTATATCCTCATTCAGTTAGTGCATGAAGGTCTCACCCGATTCTTTATTTGGATCTTATTGATCATTTGGGCTTCGGATACAGGAGCTTACTTTACAGGAAGATTTATTGGTGGGCCAAAGCTTGCGCCCACTATTAGCCCTAATAAAACATGGTCCGGATTTATCGGCGGATGCGGCGTTGCAACACTAGTTGGAGTTTTGGTTGGCCCTTACTTACAAGATTTTTACAGAACTCCTTTTTCAATGGCTATTGTTGCGTGTAGTTTGTCACTCGTCAGCCATATGGGCGACCTCTTAGAATCTCTGCTCAAGCGATATTATGATGTTAAAGATACTGGAACTTTGCTGCCAGGTCATGGCGGTTTGTTGGACCGTCTTGACAGCTTATTACTTGTTTCCTTTGCTGCGGGTTTACTCCTTATTATCGGATATTAGTTTATGAGAACCATTGCCATCCATGGAGCCACAGGAAGCATAGGTCTTAATGCTGTTGATATTATTCAGCGTCATCCCGATCGCTTTCGAGCAAAAGTTCTGATTGGCGGCTCAAATGTCAGTAAATTAGTTGAGGTGGCCAAGCAAACATCAGCAGAGCACGTGGCCATTGCCGACCTGTCATCCTACAAAGACCTAAAACAGTACTTACCGGGGGTTCAAATTTATGGCGGGGAAACAGGAATTTTAGAAGCCGCCTGCATTGATGTCGATATGTGTCTTGCCGCAATTACAGGAGCGTCTGGCATTCTTCCAACCTATAAGGCCTTAGCCCATTGTAATTATTTAGCACTGGCCAATAAAGAATCCATTGTGGCGGGTGGGGAGCAAATTTTGGCTGAGGCCAGCACCCAAAATACCAAAATTCTGCCAGTTGATTCTGAACACAGTGGCTTATATCAAATTTTTGAGGAATCCCACCGCTCTGCATTAACGCATGTAACCATTACAGCCTCAGGGGGACCTTTTAGAAGTTTACCAAAAAATCAGTTCCACACAATTACAAAAGAAATGGCGCTGAAGCATCCCAACTGGATGATGGGACCCAAGAATACAATTGATAGTGCAACCTTAATGAATAAAGGGTTAGAATATATCGAAGCAGCCCTCCTCTTTAAGTTAGCACCAGATAAAATTAAGATTGTCGTCCACCCTCAATCTATTGTGCATGCCCTCTCCAGTTATCAAGATGGCGCAACGCTGGCCCATCTAGGAATGCCAGATATGCGGGCGCCAATTAGTTATGCTTTGGCATGGCCTGAAAGAATTAAGACACCGGTGCCACCCTTAAATTTAGCAACCTTGGGCTCTCTGACATTTGAAGAACCGGATTATGATCGTTTCCCTTGTTTGCGAATAGCAGAAAATGTCATGAGGTCCTCTCAGGCAGCTCGAATTGTGATGAACGCCGCCGATGAAATTGCTTTTCAAAAATTGATGGCGAATGAGATTCATTTCACAGAGATTCCAGCTATTATCCAAAATTACCTGGACACATTCTTATTCCCAGAAATCAATTCCATAGAGGATGTCATTGCCTTAGACAAAATTTGCCGCTTAAAGCTTTAAAAGGAAAAGTGATACCATTTCTTAATTTTCTGACATACGGATAACAACTAAACCATCCTCCCACATCTTTTTGAATTGTATCTAAATTATAGAAAACACCCCAAAGCGCACGAGCGTGAGATTGCTTGGAAATTTCATCGTCTGCAAAAGAAGAAGCCAGCAATCGGCTCTTTTAAAGAGGCCAATGAGAAAGAAAGATATCTTCCATATTATAAAGAGAGAGTCAATCTACTACAAGCAGGCGCAGCTGTTTTATAGGATAGCAGGGATCAAAAAAAGTAAGCTGAATAAGAGATGCCTTTTCCTTTTTTCTGTTCTCTGCTTTCTAAAATCATTTCTTCCATGTTTCGACAATATACGCTAGATTTGTTTTAATGATTTTTTAATAATTGGTTTTATGATGGTCAGTTATATCCTTTCTATCTCTGAGTATGTGCTTCCATTTCTTTTGGTACTCACAGTTTTAGTTTTTATCCATGAATTAGGTCACTATCTCGTTGCACGCTGGAATGGCGTGAAAATTGAAGTGTTCTCCATTGGCTTTGGTCCTGAATTGTTTGGTTGGACCGATAAAGCAGAGACACGTTGGAAATTTAGCCTTATTCCCTTAGGCGGGTATGTTAAGATGTACGGCGACGCCGATGCAAGCAGTAAACCTGATGAAGAAGTCAGTGCCTCAATGACAGCTGAACAAAAATCCTTGACGTTACAAGGGAAAACGGTTGGTCAACGCATTGCTGTTGTCGCCGCTGGGCCGGCTGCTAATTATATCTTAGCGATTATTTTATTATCTGTTTTACACCTTGCCAAAGGGATTCCGACATTTTTACCGACAGTTGGGGGGGTGGCTGAGGGGAGTGTCGCTCATAGCATAGGAATTGCGCCGGGTGACCATATTATTGCTTTCAACGATCAACCTGTTGCAAATTTTGATGAATTACGTCAAACCATTCCATCTTCCGCTGGCCATGCTGTTAAAGTTCAAATTAAACGGACAGAAAAAGATACAGCTCAGGCAAAAGAATTAACCCTGGTGGGTAACATGGCAAAAGACGGCAAGCCTGTTTCCTCATTGGGTATTACCCCATCCGGCGAGCAAATTTATCGTGAATCTGGCATTATCGAATCATTTACTACCTCTATAAAATATTGCTATGTCGTTTCAAAGGAAACATTGAAAGCACTAGGACAAATGTTGATTGGCAATCGTTCTTCCAATGAATTGGGTGGAATTTTGACGATTGGTGCATTGGCTAAACAAAGTGCTGCCCAAGGTTGGATCGCTTTGATTCTGTTGACAACAGTCTTATCCATTAATTTAGGATTGATCAATTTGCTCCCCATCCCTGTTTTGGATGGCGGTCATATTGTCTTTTATTCAATTGAGGCCCTTAGAGGAAAACCAGTCAGTGCCAAAGCTCAGGAGCGTGCCTACACAATTGGCCTTTTTATCGTCCTGGGATTAATGGCTATCGCCACCTGGAATGATTTATCAAGATTTAAAATAATCAGCTGGATAACTGGATTATTTAGCTAGAAAACAAATGGGGGAAATTCCCGCACGGGGAATAAAGAGTGAGGAAAAACAATGAAAAAACATAGCCTAAAGTTTACATCTCTACTATTGAGTGTATCAACTTTATCAATAGGGTTGGTGCAGGCAGATACAGTCAAATCCATTAAGGTTACAGGAAATAAGCGTATTGAATCAACAACTGTTCTGTCTTACATTCCGATAAAACCGAACAAAGCCTATGACCAAAGCGAACTTAATGATGCCTTAAAAGATTTGTATAACACAGGCTATTTTTCTGATGTTCAAATTAATCGCCAAGCAGACACCCTTGTAATTGATGTAACTGAAAACGCCATTATTAACCAAGTCGCATTTGAAGGAAACAGCAAACTTAAAGATGATAAATTAAAGGAAGAAGTTCAGCTGCGTCCTCGGGAAGTTTTATCCCGAACTAAGATTCAAAGCGCCCAACAACGTATTTTAGATATTTATCGCCGCATGGGACGGTACAACGCAACTGTTGTCCCCAAAGTTATTAAGCAAAATGATAACCGTGTAGATTTGGTTTTTGAAATCAATGAAGGCGATGTCACGCACGTTCGGAAGGTTAATTTTATTGGCAACCACCATATAAAGTCTTCCCATTTAGAAAAGGCCCTTCTAACAAAACAAACCCGTTGGTATCGATTCTTCGCCTCTGATGATACCTATGATCAGGATCGGTTTATTGCTGACCAACAATTGCTGCGTGAATACTATTACGACAGTGGTTATCCCGATTTCCGCCTCATCAATGCTGTGTCAGAATTAACCCCTGATCAAAAGGATTTATTCTTGACCTTTACACTTGAAGAAGGTGAACGCTATTCCTTTGGAAAAATGACCATTCAGTCAGAGATCAAGAAAATTGACCCGAAAGGGCTTTATTCTCTGATTACCTATGCTGAGGGGGACTGGTTTTCTCGTAAAATGATCGAAAAGACCATCCAAGCCATTACTGAAGCTGTGGGAATACAAGGATTTGCTTTTGCACAAGTTGAACCGGTCATTGTTAAGAATAAAGATAGCAAAACCGTTGATATTACTTATGAAATCAAGAAAGGCCCACGCGTTTACATTGAACGTATTGAAATTCGAGGCAACGACCGTACCCGCGATGAAGTTATTCGTCGTGAAATCCGCTTGCAAGAAGGTGACGCGTATAATTCGACCTTTGTTAAGAGAGCCGAACAAAACCTCAATGATTTAGGGTACTTTAAAAAAGTTGATGTAAGCATTGAAGCTGGTTCCACTCCCGATAAGGCAAAAATGATCATTAATGTTGAGGAGCAATCAACAGGCGAGCTTGGCTTGGCAATTGGTTTCTCTACCCTTGACCGCGCCTTAGGAAACATTCATTTTGCCGAACGGAACTTTATGGGAACGGGTCGTACCATTCACTCTGACCTCACGATTGCCAGCCGCCGTCAAGAATTTGACGTTGGTATTACAGATCCTTATTTTATGGGATACAATCTTGAAGTTGGTGCAGATGTTTTCCATATTCGATCCAAGCGTATTTCTGCCTTTACCGAACAGAACACCGGTGGACGGACTCATTTGGGCTATAAGTTGACAGATAATTGGTTCCAAAACTGGAGTTATACACTTCAACGAGATCAAATTAGCGATGTGCCAAATTTATCTTCTGAGTATATCAAACGGATGAAGGGATCTTATATTAACTCAGCCGTGGGTCATTCTTTGGTTTATGATAGAAGAAACAGCCGGCGTGAGCCAACAGCTGGATATACATTAACGTTCAGCAACTCTTTGGCAGGATTAGGGGGTGACATTGGCTACCTCAAGAATGCCTTGGGCGGCTCTGTTTTCTACTCACCTTTAGACGAAGTTATTTTGAACGCGCGCATCACGGCGGGCCATATTCTAAAAACCAACAAACGTATTCGGGTGGCGGACCAAATCTTCTTAGGCGCAGATAGCTTCCGCGGCTTTGCTTATGGTGGTATGGGTCCTCGAGATGCCAAAACCATGGATGCCATTGGTGGATCCCGCTATTGGGTGGGTACGGTTGAGGCCATGTTCCCTATTGGCTTACCAAATGAATTTGGCGTCAAGGGAGCATTATTCAGCGACTTTGGTAGTGTTTGGGGATCTGAACTAAAGATCCCAAACAACCCAATTCTGGATAAAAAAGCAATGCGAGCCTCTGTTGGTGTCGGTATTTCATGGGATTCTCCATTCGGCCCATTGCGTATTGACTATGCCATCCCCGTTAAGAAGCAGGCGAAAGATGATGTCCAAAGAGTTTTCTTTGGTGTTTCATCTCGCTTCTAAACTTTCTCAAAACCTCTCTTCGGAGAGGTTTTTCTTTATGGAGCCTCTTTTTCAGGCCAAAGAACTAGGAAAGGAACCCTCTTTCCGGGCAACCGAAAGGCGACCCGGAAACCATACCTTGATTTTAAGGACAGTCTAATTTTATCACAGTTAGATCGGTTTAAAGCTTGGTGGGGCACCCCGACATAGGAATGGATTCCGGGTCAAGCCCGGAATGAGGAAGTGTTTGCCACTATATACTCTCTTTCCGGGTGCCGCCCTTCGGTTGCCCGGAAAGTTTTCTTGTGGTGAAGAATATTACTAAGAACTTCTTTTCCCGGCCAAAGGGCAGGAAACTCGCGGTTATAATTAACTTGCATTTTGGGATAAGAACGCTTATTTTTTAAGTATTATGATGATTAATTTTACACCCCTCTTTCACCGATGCGGATAGCGTCGGCGGGCTTTGACTCAGGGTCACATAAAGTTCGCCGCCTCGAAGCGTAGGTGATTACCTCCCTACTCTACAGCGTGGCTTAAGAGCATTCGCTCTTACTCATATTCTATAAGGTGTAAAAATGTTACGCATTCAAAATATTTCCAAAGCATTTGGGGACAAAGTTTTATTTAAAGATATTAGTTACCATTTTCCTGAGGGCGAAAAAGTTGCTCTTGTGGGTGCGAATGGCCAAGGGAAAACAACCCTCTTAAATATTATGACAGGTAAAGATTATGCGGACAGTGGCGATATTTCTAAGCCAAAAGACGCAGTTGTTGCTTATTTACCGCAATCACCCAATCCTAATCCAGCTTCCACTCTGTTAGTAGAATGTTTATCGGGCCATGAGACCGCCTTTAAACTAAAGCAGAAGATGGATCAACTCCTTCATAATATGGAGGTAGATTATCAAGAAATTGACCTCGAGCAATACACAACCGCTTTAACACAATTTGAAAATCTAGGTGGTTATGAACTGGAAGGACGGGCAGAACAAATCTTGCTGGGCCTTGGTTTTAAACGAGAACAGCTGGACGCCAATCCTCTGACCTTATCGGGGGGATGGCGGATGCGTATTGAGCTCGGTAAAATCTTGCTAAGCTCACCTGATTTTATGATTTTGGATGAGCCGACGAACCATTTAGATCTTCCCAGTATTGAATGGTTAGAAGAGTTTTTACAAAACCATAAAGGAACAATCGTTTTTGTGTCACATGACCAGGAGTTCCTAAATAACGTTGCTACAATTACATTGTATCTCAATAAAGGCGTCTTGCGAGCATTCACAGGAAACTTTGACGCCTTTTTAAAACAAAAAGAATCTCAAGAGCAAGCGACGTTGGCAGCTGTTAAAAAAATTGAAACCCAAAAAGCCCATATGCAAAGTTTCGTGGATCGCTTTAAGGCAAAAGCTACCAAAGCAAAGCAGGCCCAATCCCGAGTGAAAATGATTAACAAATTAGATGAAGTTTTGTCAGGAGTGACAGTGGATGAGGGCGTAGATAAGATTCACTTCCCTCGGATCCAGATCCCTAATTCACCTAAAGATGTCTTAGTTTGCGACGAGATGGTGATTGGGTACGAGGCTCCATTATCGAAAAAAATTAAGGTCAAATTTAACAAAACTGAGAAAATCGCGATTGTTGGTCGCAATGGTATTGGAAAAAGTACTTTTCTCAAAACTATTTGCGGCGAAATTAATCCCTTAGGTGGTAGTTTTAAACTGGGGGAAGGAATACAGATTGGCTATTTTGCGCAAGAAAGTGCTGAAATGCTCGATACATCTTTGACCGTGCTTGAAACTATCCAAAAGTTTGCGCCGGCTCTGAGCGAGCAAGAACATAGAGGCATTCTTGGGTGTTTTCTCTTTAAAGGACAAGATCCCATGAAACGTGTTCGCGTTTTATCAGGGGGTGAAAAATCGCGTTTAGTCATGGCTAGCCTGATTGCACAGCGTCCCAATCTATTGATATTTGACGAACCAACCAACCATTTGGATATGCTATCATGCGAGATTTTGGCCAAAATGCTTGAGGAATATAAAGGAACATGTTGTATCGTGTCCCACAATCGCCACTTTATCGATATGTTCGCCAATGTTATTGTCGACGTTTCAAGCGACGGCAAGTGGGAAACCTTAAGGCATTAAGCGACCCATAGCTCTTTATAACCCGAACTATGGAATAGAAAGGACAAAGTTTTGAGAGACAGATGGTTTGGTGGATTTGAGCTGATAAACGATAAGTCTAGAAAAGAAACAATATGAACGCGCCGCTTGATGAATACAAGTGGCAGAAAAAACGGTGATTCGCTCTTAAGAGTGTCATTTCCCCCCTTCCGGAACGGACCCCTATTTTTAGGTCAAGCGTATCAGCTTATGCACCTGCTTTCGAATTACGATCCTTAGGTGAGTTCATATTACACTCACCATACCAGTTACCTAGCGCTCTTCTCAGGCCGGTTCTCACGAAGATATTCTTCTCATAATTCTTACTCTGCATTATTATGCTTCGTGCTTGTTAGAACAGTTAGTGATACAAGTGACATCCCTTTTATTCACGGCAGAATAGCTCTCAACAAAGACCTCGTCTTGCAGACCGCAGTTTCGGATAGTTCCCTAATTCCTTGAATGGATTTCTAAAAATTATATATTTCATTAACAACCCAAACAGAATCTGCACGAGCAACAGGAGCAGCGGGAGGATTAGCAGCAGGAGGAGCAACAGTAGTAGTAGCAGCAGCAGGAGTAGCAGTAGTAGTAGCAGCAGCAGGAGGAGCAACAGTAGTAGTAGCAGCAGCAGGAGTAGCAGTAGTAGTAGCAGCAGCAGGAGTAGCAGGACTCGTATATTGGTACAGAAAAGATGATTGGAAAAAATACGTAACACTGGAAATTGAAGCAATGATAAATGAAGAGATAAAATCAGAACTTCAAGCTTGCAGCACAGGATTAGAAGAGGTAGCCTCAGCTATTTTTTCTCGTACTCCTTTTAATAGTGAGAATTTTTTAAGGGAGAAAATTGTTCCTAAACTCAATGTCTCTGACATTAAAAACACCACGGTCTTTTTAGACTTTATATGCCGTATTCAAAATAATAGTGATTCTGCTCGGGGAAGATGGGATAGAAAATTTGCTGAATATAAAAAATACATAGAGGAAGAAATTGGTAGATTGAAAAAAAAATTTAATGATACGCCGTAATAAAGAGCTACTACTTCTAATGAAACGCATTAAGGAAGAGCTACCACATATCTCGGAAAATTTTATAAAAATTTTATTAAGAAATCATCAAAATTATCCCAATGAAATAAAGAATGATAATGGTTTCTTAACAGGATCCCCTTTTTCTGAAAAAAAGTTGGATAAGTTTATAAATTATATGCGTCTTTGTACAAATATATATACCGATACAAATACTAGAAGATTTGTTGCATCACATGATGTCTCTAATATAACGAATAGATGGAGAAAAATAATAGATGATAAAATAAATATTGACATACTATATCAAGATCTTTTAACAACCCAAAACGGGCAGAGTCAAATAATATGTGCTCCCACCGTGTCCGAACGACCAGGAGGTTTATTTGGACAAATCATCTACCAAGTTAGCTCTCTTCCTCCAGAAAAGCGGCTGCCAAATCTAGTATCTCAATACACAATGTGTATTCAAGCTATAAATAATTTTCTTCAAACTATTCTTAATAGGAACCCTATTGAGGCTCAAGGGTTAGACCAGATTGAGAGCGCCAAAGAGCAATTAGATAATATTCGACAAGAGATTCATAAAAAATTTTCTTGGCACTTTAATCACATCAAGTATAATTCAGGTCAACCATTTCAGCATAATGGAAATAATTATCAGCTAAACAGTCAAGCTGTTATTGCGGCTTCATTCCTACACAAAAGTGAATTATTATCTAATAGAAATATTACTATTCTAGACGTTGGATTCCGTAACCTAGAAGATCTTATGGGTATTTGGAATACTATTCTAGCAGGAATACTTCAATTCAAAAACAATCCAATGTCTTTTTTTGAGAATTTGGGTGAGGTAGATTTTATTGCTTATACAGAGCACACAATAGAGCATACATCAGAAGGAGATAAGCATGTTGATAAGCTTGTTATTGTATATTCTGGTTCAAACTCATTAAAAGATTGGGTACGAGATGTGAATCTAGGTTGGACAGAATTTGAAGAGTTATCTGTTCAGGAAGGAATAGCTAATTTAGTTAATGAATCCATCAAGAATTATTTCCCTCTATTAATAGATAGAATTAGGGATTATTACAAAAACTATGACAAGCCTGCTAAATTTAAGATTATTACAATGGGCCATAGCCTTGGAGGTGCGGAAGCTTTACTTGCTGCATACTATTATAAAAAAAGAAAAAGGCAAGACCTGGCAAAAATCCTTGGAATTAATGAGGAGGATATTTTGGTAAAAACCGTTACTTTTGGGGCTCCAGCAATTCTTGCTAAAGAATCAATAGATCGCATGGAAATGGCGTTTGGAAAAGAAAATATCTCTAGAGTTTGGAACCATGGTGATAAGGTGATTTCTTTTTCAAAGAAGTTTTCATACCATTATGTTGGAAGAAGTTTCCCTTTTTACAATATATCAAATAATCCATTCAATCGTTTGGAGGCGTGGTGGGCACCTCATGGACTGGGACACTATCAAAATTATCTTAAGGCGTTAAAAGATCCATCTCAAAATCATAAACATCTTGCCCAGATCTTAAAAGATTATATAAATCCTGAAACCTAAAAGGTAAATTTAAGTTCTAGGTGCAAACCGCCCATTTTTCTTGTGCCACAGATAAGAACAGAAAGAGGGTGTAATGCCCTTCCGTTTAGCAAGCAAATTTTAAAGGAGTCTCGCATTGTTTGTTTCTGGTTAAAAACTGCTGCTCAAAAGGGGGCTATCAAGTTGTTGAGTAGTGGGGATAACTTATGAATCTATCCGCTTAGGGGTAAAGATGCTAGGCCCCCTTTAGCGCAAGCAATCAGGAGACAAAGATGATCGCAACGTTGTTCCACAAATGACTCAAAATATGACGAGATTGCTATTTGCTGACAAGGGGTATCTTAGCCGAGAGCTATTTTTAAAATTATACAAAAAAGGCCTTAAATTAGTGGCTGGCCTTTAAAAAAAATATGGCAAATACGCTTATGCTTTGGCATGAAAAAATTTTGCTTTGCAAAAAATCAGTGATCAAAACGATTTTCGATTATTTAAAAAATAAGTTGCAGCTTGAGCGTACCCGTCTTCGCTCTCCTGTCAACTTCCTTGTCCACATTCTAGCAACATTGATTACCTAATCTATCAAATGAAACCCCATAAACCTTCTATTTCATATACTTATTTTTTGCCTAATCCGTAGTTCGGGTTTATAATATCCTCTTCTGGGCAAGCGAAAAACATAATATGGAAATTCAATATTACAGAATCACAATCGACTGTCATCTCGAGATCCCAGCGCGGAGGCGGGAAAAGGAAGAAAGGTGGAAATGGCCGAGAAAGAAAAAAAATAGGGATGGTGGAAAAAAGCCCCTCTAAAAGGGGCTTTGAAAAGATTTGATTAGCTGATCTTTGGTTGTTCCTCAAAGGAGTGGAACTCTGGTGGTGAGGGCAATGTCCATTCCAACGTATCGGCCCCTTCTCCCCATGGATTTCCTGGACAAGGTACCTTGTCGCGGAAAACTCGATAGAGCACATAAAAGAAAAATAGTCCAGCAAACCCTGACAGGAAGCCACCCAAAGAGACTACATAGTTCCATCCCGCAAACGCATCGGGATAATCGGGAATACGACGGGGCATACCTGATAAACCTAAGAAGTGCATTGGGAAAAATAGAACGTTAACACCAATAAAGGTTAGCCAGAAGTGAATTTTCCCGAGTGTCTCGTTATATTGATAGCCCGACATTTTGCCAATCCAATAGTAAAATCCAGAAAAGAGACCGAACAATGCACCCATCGACAAAACATAATGGAAGTGAGCCACCACATAATAAGTATCGTGTAAAGCGACATCCACGGAACCATTGGCAAGGACAATTCCTGTCAACCCACCAATTGTGAATAATAGAATAAAGCCAGCAGCAAACATCATTGGTGTTTTAAAGCGCAGGGCTCCTCCCCACATGGTGGCAATCCAAGAAAATACTTTAATACCAGTCGGGACCGCAATCACCATCGTGGCAACAGTAAAGTAGGCATTGACTTTCACGTCCATTCCCACCGTAAACATATGGTGAGCCCAAACCACAAAGCCAAGAACAGCAATCGCAACCATCGCATAAGCCATGCCCAGATAACCAAAAATTGGCTTACGGGCAAAAGTTGAAATAACCTGCGAGACAATACCAAAAGCAGGCAAAATCATAATATAGACCTCTGGATGGCCAAAGAACCAGAACAGGTGTTGGAACAACACAGGATCGCCACCACCAGCAGGAGCAAAAAATGTTGTCCCGAAGTTACGATCTGTTAGCAACATCGTGATTCCGCCCGCCAAAACAGGGACGGCAAGTAAAAGCAAGAATGCTGTTACAAGCATCGCCCACACAAACAATGGCATTTTGTGAAAGGTCATCCCCGGTGCGCGCATGTTAAAAATCGTCACAATAAAGTTGATCGCCCCTAGGATTGATGAAACCCCGGCCAAGTGCAAGCTAAATATAAGATAATCCACAGCAGGACCGCCATGATATTCCGCATCACTTAGGGGAGGATAAAACGTCCACCCTGTCCCTGCTCCCTCCGCTGTTGTCCCAGAAAGAAGGAGCAACGCTAAAGAGGGAACCATAAGCCAAAAGCTGATGTTATTCATCCGAGGGAAAGCCATATCAGGTGCCCCAATCATCAGTGGCACAAACCAGTTACCAAACCCACCAATCAGGGCAGGCATGACCATAAAGAAAATCATCAAGACACCGTGAGCGGAGATGATGACATTATAAAGTTGATAATTATCCCCGAGAACTAAACTGCCTGGATGCATCAATTGGGCACGGATAATCATGGAGGCAGCGCCTCCCAATAGACCACCCACCATTGCAAAAATAATATATAACGTCCCAATATCTTTGTGGTTCGTTGATAACAACCAACGTCGCCATCCTGTTGGATGGCCGTGATGATCGTGATCTGTACCTGCTAAACTTGACATTTTACACCTACTTTTTAATTATTTAAGATTTATGGTTTTTAACCCAGTCATCAAACTGTTCTTGCGAGACAACCTTAACAGCAATTGGCATAAATCCATGCTTTGTTCCGCACAATTCTGAGCATTGGCCGTAATAGGTACCTTCTCTATTGACCTTAAACCAAGTTTCATTCAATCGGCCTGGAACTGCGTCTTTTTTAATTCCAAAGGATGGGACCGCAAAACTGTGAATCACGTTATCTGATGCGAGCAGTAAACGGACAGCTTTACCGACTGGAACCACAACCGGGTTATCCACATCCAAAAGTCGAAGTTGCCCTGGTTTTAGATCCGCATCAAGAATCATCCGGCTATCAAATTCAATTTTATGGTCCGGGAATTCATAGGTCCAATACCACTGACGACCAGTAACTTTTATAGTTAGATCTGCATTTTCAATTTTATCACTAAAAAACAGCAATTTTAAGGACGGAACACCAATCACCACAAGAACTAAAACCGGCAGCAATGTCCAAACAATTTCTATAAAGGTGTTATGGGAAACTTTAGATGGTGTTGGATTACGCTTTTCACTAAATCGCCACATGGTATAAAATAAAAGTAAAGCCACAAAAATTCCAACCACGAAGATAATTATTAAGAGGAGATTATGCATATCAGTAAGCCCCTCCATGGTCGGCGTTGCCGCAGATTGAAAGCCAATCTCCCATGGTTTTGGAGTCGCAGCACCAGCATTTGACCCCAATAAAGCGACGAGTAAGAAAGTTGTTAGTCGACTGAAAGTCATTACGTTTCTTCTACATAAATAAAATTTCTGCTAAATGCATTGTGACGTGATTTCTACTCTGTTACAAGTGGGTTTGCTTTATTTTTAGGGTGCGCTCAATCGACGCACTTCTAGTATCGGAATTCAAGACCATAGCCGGCCGCAGTATTTTCAGTCCCCGTTTCAATGTCAAGTTTTGTTTTCTTAGTCACATCAACCTTTACCTTTAACTTGGTCCCTACTTCTTGCTGCAGTCCTTGCTCTACTCCCACATAGACCCTTTTTGACATTTGTTTTCCAATCGACAAACTATAGCTTTGCTTGTCATCATCCACTGCTTCTGAAACTTCTGCTTTTTGTAAGGAGATATCATCCACGCCAAGCAGTTGGTTCAAAGAATCAAAGGCACCCCCTTTAAAATTTCCTGCCTTAACAGCCGCCATGGTGGTGGCAAGCTGCAAACTCTGAGCCGCTGAAACTTCAGCCATGGGTTTATCAAATAAAATGAGAGCAATAACATCTTCAGTGGGCAAGGCCGGCAGGGATATAAATTCGATATTAGGATTATTTGATGGGCCAGATAACGCTATAAAGGCATCATATTCTCGCACTTGCTTGGTGGCTTTTATGTCTAGTACGGGAATAATATCACCATTATGCGTTTTAAAAGTTACCGAGCTGGGCGCCAGAGCCAAACGTTTAGAAGAAATATCTAACCGCCCAGAAATCGAATTTATACTGCCCTCAATATGGGGGGCGTTAATGGATCCCCTCACCAGCAATCCGCCTTTCCATTCGCTACGTAATCCATACCCCTGTACCAATAGCTTTTTAGGGATATCCACCTTGATCTCCACAGTTGTGGGAGAAGGTTGATGTACTTTCTCTTGTTTTTTTGTAATTCCTGTTCGGTACGAAAAGTTCTAATTGTCTTAGGTTCAGAGGAGAGTTGAGAGAGATTTATTAAAGCAGAGTTAACCAGCACCCCTCCTTTCAGTTGGTGATAAGTTGATGGAAGCGTGATGCCATCTAATTTTCCTGTCACCGTTATAATTGCTTCATCCGTATTCATAAGCATCAATGTGGTAAAATTAAGATGTAAATTGAGGTGCGGGGATGAAAAATCTGCAAATTGAACATTTCCTGTCATCCTGAACGCACCTTTATCGTAATCCCGCCCGCTAAATTCTGAGATGATAAGTTGCTGGTTAGAATAGGTCGCAATGCCGCGGATATCCTTTAAAATAGTCCCTATAGCACCATTCTCATAATATCCATTTTCTAAAGTCACTTTAGCTCTTGGATTAGATGTAAGCACTGTCCCTTCCCCTGAATGGTCAATCGTTAATTTTCCCTTAAATCGGTCTCCCCACCAAATTAGTGTATTGAGAGCGGAAAGATCGAAGGTGCCCGCCAGGGAAGATTTTATAGGATCGGATTCTTGAGGAAAATAATGCGTCGAGGTGACTTGAATTTTTCCCTTTAAATTAGAAGTCGCTGCATCTGAATAATTACTATCAATAGTCAACGATTTACCCGAATGAAAAAAGAGAACATTAAGATTACTCAGCTTTTGTGTTCTCCTTAATTTATTATCAATTCCAAAATCAGAGAGTTTTAGAAAACCTGTGTAGTATCCTTTAGATTTATCATCAAAAAAGTTGAGTTTGCCTGACACGTTTCCTTGCCATTCAACTTTTTCAATCAAGGGGTTTAGTACCTTTGCTGTAATTTTATCTAACACAATCTCACCGGTAGGATTATCAGAAAACTCTAGTTTGTTAATAGCAAGTTGGCCGTCCAAGCATTTAATCGTTGCCGTTGGAATTGATACTATTTGATCTTTATAAAAAATACTAAACGGACTAGTCAGGTAGATGAATGGAGACTTCCCTTCAGTTACCCCCAACTGACGCACTTCAAACTGTTGCCATGAATCTTTAACGTATACAACAAGGTCAGCGGTCGTTGATTCTCGCTTTAAAGCAAGTGTGAAAGGTCCTTCTCCCTTTTCTATTTTGCCGGTTGCAGACACCGTCTCAAAGGGTGTTTTATCAGATCCAAGAAGGATAGACTTTCCATGGAGGGTTAAAGCTAAATCCTGTCCCTTACAGGATACGTCCAATTCCAATTGTCCCCCCATTGGAAAGTTTATAAGATCGGTGATTGGACGCAAGTCATGAATTTTGCCTTTAAGGTGGGCAAAAAGAATCTCCCCATAGAGCACTTTTCCCCGAATATCACTTTCTAATCCTGTCAAATGGAGACCATTAAAAACAAGATTGTTATCTTCACGGAAAACTTGCCCCTCAAGTTGCCCTGCTTGCTTTAAGGTCTTTAGATTGACGCGAAACTTATAGATCGCAGGCATGCCCGTCTCAGGTAAGGCCGTAAAGGATAGCTCTCTATTTTGTCCTAATCTTAAATTTCCCTGGGCTTTTTGCACTTTTCCAGTATTATCCGCATCAATATCTAAAATGAGTTTAGGGTTTACCCCGATCATCTCTTGTAATTTTGTATCGAGAGTCTGAAAATCGATTAATTCGCCTCTCAAATGACCCGTAATTGATTTAAAGTAAGTATCGCCTTTCACATCTATATCGAAGAAAGCTTTTCCTTTTTGAATTTTTGCAAAAGCATCCGGAGACAGCTTTGAAAAATTATGAAGCGGACGATCAACCTTGCCTGTTAGAGTGTAATTAATACCCTTTTGATTATAGACCAGCGTATCTACATGGTCTGGATTATCAGAAAATCTTAGGTCAATTTGTGCATGATGCGTATTATTTTCAGGCGATACAATTTTTCCGTTAAGTTGAAAACTTCCAGCATATAAATTAGGAATTTCAACAGCATCGATGTGGATTTTATCCACATTGAGACGCGGCAATGTCAACGGATCATCGCTCCCCTTCATGCCTGGGGCTCGCCAATAAGTCACTTTTTTAGCAGAAACGGTCAGGAGATGAATATTACCATACAAGACATCCACACCTTGCCAATCAATAGCAACACCATCAAGTTGTAACCATTTTGATTTTTGATCTTTAATCTTAATCTTGTCCACCGTTATCTCAAAGGGAAATACCCCATTAATGCCTCGGACTCTTATGGTCATATCGCTTGGCGTTACTAGATTAACAATGAGCTCCACAACTTTCGTATTTAAAGAGGGAATCTGCAAAATAAGCAGGACGCTTGCAAAAATGAGAAAAGCGACGATAAAAAAATTTCGAATACCTTTGAAATAATGTGCCATCAAAATGCTTGTCCTAAGCTTATATAAAATTGAAAAGGAGAATCATAACTCTTTCCAGCAACTTTGCGACGTTTAGTTGGAAATGCCAAATCCACGCGAATAGGGCCAATATCCGTATAGTATTTCCCCCCTATTCCAAATCCACACATTAATTCTTTTGATTTTAGACCGGGCACCTGCCGCTCGGAGACAGCACCTGCTTCAAAGAAAACCGATACACCAATTTTTTCGGTCACACGCCAGCGGGGTTCTATACCGCCCTCAATAATTGATTTCCCCCCCAGCGGATTTCGAAATACATCCGGTTTGCTCAACTTCTGGTATCCATAACCACGCACAGAACCGCTGCCTCCCCCATACCAGCGTCGGTTTAAAGGAATGTCTGAAAAGGGAATTCCCCCCACTTGACCAACTCTTTCCCACGTTGCAATGATAAATTTATCTTTCTTAATTAAACGCCAATACTGGGTACTGAATAGGCTAGCCTTAATCATAGGACGATGGTGAACAAAATCCCCCATATAAGGGGCTATATCAATTCTTGCTCGCCATCCTTTATAAGGATTAATCCGATCGTTACTAGTATCATACAGGTAGTAAACGGGTAAACCCCCGAAATATCGATTAACTCGGTGTGTCTTCTTTAAATCAGATAATTCCGCTTCGATACCGATACCATAGGTCGATTTGTCATCTATTTTATGATCGAGCCCTAAATAATAATTGTAAATATGTCCTTCATAAGCCTTGGTCTCTGCTTTTGTGATGGAGGCTATGGTAGATAAAGTAAAATCTTGCCAGACGACATCAGGAACGCGTAGACCAATCGATCCCTTGAATTGTCGCTGACCGCCCTCGCCCCGAATGTAAAAGTCCTCACCGTTACCAAAAGCATTTTTATGTTGCCACAATAACTTTCCCCCAACTACCTTCCTGGGTTCCATAGCGGATACCTGCTGCAACACGCCGCGGTGGCGCTTCCTTGAGGTCAACAGTAATATCAGCATGATCATCGACACTTTTATGACTGATCAAGGCTGAGCTAAATATTTCCGAATCCAATAAAGCTCGCCGAGATTTATCTAATTCGCTCTGATCATAAAATTCATCTTTTTTAATATGAAAACGGTTTCTAATATAGCTTTCTGAAATGGTCTTATTGCCAGTTATGGTTAGTGAGCCATACTTTTTTTTGCCTTTGAGATGAATCTTGTAAATTAAAAGAACCGATTTTTTAGCATCATTAATCTTACCGATTGGCTCTTCGATTTCAACATCCGGATAACCATGACAAACAAAGTATCGATGTAAGCGGGGCACAGATACTACCACCTCATCCAGATGAACTTTGGCACCGTTATTAATACCAATAACTTTACGAGCTTTTTCAGGCATAATAGGGATATCATCGGCACCTGTCATATCAATATCAACCCCTTCAATCTTATAAACATCCCCAGGCTCGATAATAAATTTTACGACCTTTTCTGGCCCCGAATAATCCAATGTATAGTCAACTTTACCATTGAAATATCCCCTATTCTTTAAAGCCTTACGAAGCAATCTGAGATCAGCATCAGCGCGATACCTCAGAGCATTAGTACTGACTGGGGCAGAGGTATCAGGTTTTAATAGTTCAGGAACTGATTTGAAATAGGTTTTTTGGGATTTATCCCCCAGCACCTCTAAATCTGCACGATATTTTATTTCCGGTAAATTAAGATCCTTTGGCGTAAATTTCTTATCCTCCTTTGAAGGAAATAAATAACTGCACCCCACAAGAAATAGAGGGGTGAGAATCCACGCTAACTCTCGTATCTGCCGCCGACGGATTTTCAAAATTTTTACACCTATTTCTTATAAAAAAATCCAACAAAAAATTATAAACGCGGGCAGCAGTATAGCGCACGACCAAAGCATATAGCCAAAAAAACTTGGCATTTTAATATGTTGCTTTTCTGCAATAGCTTTGACCATAAAGTTTGGCGCATTACCAATATAGGTCATGGCACCCATGAATACTGCCCCAGCAGAGATTGCCATCAGGGTAGGAGCCATCGAGGTTGATAAAACTTGAGCATCTCCCCCCGCCATATGGAAAAAGACTAAATAAGTTGGGGCATTATCCAAAAATGCGGATAACCACCCTGTCAACCAAAAATAAAGCTTGCTATCTGGCTGTCCCCCTGGATTTGCTAATTGCAATAACCCTCCAAATGGTCCTGTGATGCCTTGATGTAACATTTGAATAACGGGAATGATAGTAGTAAAAATACCAATAAATAACCTTGCAACTTCTTTAAAAGGTTCCCAGCAATACTGATTATAATACCGAACCATCTTTGGTGTAATTTTCCATGAGATAAGAGCAAACCCTAACAATAAGATATTTCTAATGATTTCGGCCCATGTAAGCTCCAAAATTCCCGAGCTTGGTGCATCTGTCCATTCCCCAAGCATCCAGACGCTCATAACCACACTTAGCAAGATTGGAAAATTGCGCATCCCCATGATATGCAATAAACGCTGGCCGGTTTCCCGAACTTTGGGCTGCTTTTCTTCTTTTGTCAAAAGATAGTGATCAATTGCTAAAAATATAGCAATTAAAAGTATAAGTACCTTAACCATTGGCCCGAAAAGATGCTCCATAGGCCACCAAAAAGGGATACCTTGTAAGTACCCCAAGAATAAGGGTGGATCACCAAGCGGCGTTAAGCTTCCCCCTACATTTGCCACTAGGAAAATAAAAAATATAACGAGGTGGATTCTGTACTTTCGATGACGATTCATATCGAGCAGCGGACGAATTAATAACATTGCTGCCCCTGTGGTCCCAATAAAGCTGGCCAAAAAAGAACCAACCAAGAGTAAAAGACCATTGGTACCCGCATGGGCACGCACCCTTATAACAATATGAATACCGCCAGTGATTGTATAGAGAGCAGCAATCATCAACATAAACGGTATATACTCATGGAAGAGCATATGAATCCATTCTTGCAGGGTCACCCTAAATCCAAATTTACCCATTAACATGGTAAGAGAGATCAGCGACCAAAAAATTGCAAAGCGGAAGTAATTTTTATGCCAGATATTCTGAAACAAAATGGGTCCTAGAGAAATTGACAACAAAATTCCCACAAACGGTAAAGAATATATATGGGAAGAGAAGGTAGCATCAAAAGTCATAATTGCTTATTATTGAATAATATTTCATCATGGATATACCATAGCTTTCTTTTGCTAAGGATGAAAGATGAATTGGATATTTTTATGCTAAAGATGAGCTCTATTTTCAAACATACTCTGCCCTGGGTTTTATACTTATCCGCCTTAATATTAGCTGCGTATATGGGATTAAGTAGTAATTTTGTCAACAATAAGATCATTAATCCCATTTTTGGCAACCATATCCAAGTTTCTTCCTCTTCAGCCAGTATCAGTAAAGGCCAACTCCATTTCAAAGATAATGCTATTAATAATGGCGATTATGTTTTGGGTAAAATCGACCGCATTCGAATTACCCCTGAATTAAAAGGTTTATTATCAGGGCATCACAAACGGGTAACATTATCGGGGGGCAACTTTTCGCTCCGCTTCTCGGAATTTACAGATCTATCTAAGATCATTGGATTAATGGATAATCTCAATGCCAATCCAGCAGAATTTATAATTGAAAAGCTGAAACTTCACATTGGCGAGGAAAATTTCATATTATGGGGAGGACAGAAATACTATCAACTTGCTAACAGGCATCATGAAATTATATCTGTTAAGTTTGAAGATGAACACACAAAAATTAAGTCTTCTTATTGGACTCTGCCTTATATTTCCTTAAGAAATATAGAGGGAATTATCACTCAAAAAGGCGATCATCTTAATGGAACAATTAAAGCAAATCTAGATGATTATAAGTCTGAATTGGATATAAAATTTAAACTGTCGCCTCATCTTTATAAAGCTCAAGGAGTTACATTAAATTCTAATGGTCGCACCGGTGAATTTTCAGCAACCTATGCTCCTCAAATCCACGATGGAAGCATTACGTCTAACATTCATAATCTCAATCTCATAACCATCCACAACCTTATTCCATGGGTATCGGATATCCAGGGCTTAGAAATTGAGGGAGGCAAGGCGCAACTGCTAGCAAAACTCAACATTCATCAAGACAGTCTTAATGGTCAGGTGAGGCTAAATTGGAAGGATGGTACTGCTAAGTTATTCTTTTATGATATTACCGGGATTACAGCAGACCTGCCGATAATAACCGCAGAGCAATCCAACAATGTGATCATTAAAGCAAAATCTATCCGTCGTCATAGATTAAACTTTACCAATGTATCCATTGTCGGAGAGACCGATTCGTCTTTAGGGATGATTCCCAAAATCATTGATATCGAATTTTGCAAAGGGCAACTGCATCTCCATGATTTCAAACTAATGCCCGAAGGATTATTGGCTAAGGTTGATTTCTCTGATTTGGATATCAATGAAATGATTAGTACGAGTGACGTTACCACATTAGCAGCAACCGGCACAATATCAGGGTCAGCTGTTGTTCTTTTGGATCAATCAACGATCAAGATTATCACAATGTCAGCCCGATCCTCAGCCTTTAACGGAAAAATTCATTACTTACCATCGGATAAAGAAGAAGAAGAGGACAAAAACGAGCAAGCCTTAAGCGATCTTAATTATACAGTCCTGAACATCTCGCTGCAAGCCTCAGAAACAGACAATAATCCGGGAAAAATTAAAATTCATATCGTTGGAACCAATCCCGAAGTTTCAAACGGTTATCCTTTAGACTTTACAATCGAAACTGAAGGAAACTTTAGCGATTTCTTTTAATCTTAAGTGATTTAAATTTACCCCTCACGGTGACAGCCGATCCTTCAGTTGCCCCTGACAATCCTCCCCGTAATGTGATATAATACTAATTGTGAACCTATTTTCTATACCAACCGTTGTTATGATGCACAATGACTTCTGATCTAAAACTCTCAGCCCTTGAAACTGGCATAGACATTATTAAGTCTGTCGTGAAGACCCTTCCTGATAAGCCGGGCGTCTATCGGATGTATAATAAAAATGACGACCCTTTATATATCGGAAAAGCCAAAAGTTTAAAAAAACGTGTTGTTTCTTATACTAAAACAGAGCAGCTACCGATCCGATTGCAACGCATGGTGGCAGAAACAATTCGGATGGAGATTGTTACAACCCATAGTGAAATCGAAGCTTTATTGCTAGAAAGCAATCTAATTAAAAAGTTGCAGCCTCGCTATAACATTCTTCTAAAAGACGATAAATCCTTCCCATACGTGCTGATTACTCAAGATCATAAATATGCCCGTATTGCAAAACACCGCGGTCCTCAGCAGGTAAAAGGCCGCTATTTCGGCCCCTTTGCCAGCAATGCGGCCGTCGATGAATCCTTAATTTTGCTGCAAAAAATATTCCTGCTCAGGAATTGTAGTGACAGCTTTTTTGCTGCGCGCACCCGTCCTTGTTTACAATACCACATCAAGCGCTGCTCAGCCCCTTGTGTCAAAAAGATTACGGCGAGTGAGTATAATGAATCGGTTAAACAAGCTGTTGATTTTATTTCCGGCAAATCCTCTAAAGTGCAAGAGTATTTAGCTGCAAAGATGCATACAGCCAGCGAAGACCTTGACTATGAGACAGCAGCACTTTACCGTGATAGAATCGCCATTATCACCCGCTTGATAGCCCGGCAACGCATCAATGTGGAAGGGATAAGTGATTGTGATATTGTCGCCATAGTCGATAATTCTGGACAGACCTGTGTCCAAGTCTTTTTTTTCCGCCATGGCCGTAACTTTGGAACGGAATCATTCTTTTTAGCCCACACCCAAGGCGCAACCATTGAGGAAAAACTAGAGGCCTTCCTCAATCAATTCTATGCGGACCGTGAACCCCCTAAAAAAGTTTTACTGAGCCACAAACCTGAAGAGTTTGATCTGATTAAATCGAGCTGTCGAGAACATTTTGGCAAAGCCATAAGCTGGGAGATTCCCCGCCTTGGCAAAAAGAAAGAACTTATTGACCATGCCTTGTCCAATGCAAAGGATGCCATTTCACGAAAAGTGAATGAATCTGCGTCAATGGGAAGATTATTTGATGAGGTTGCCACAACTTTTGGGTTAGAAAACCGCCCTTCCCGTATTGAGATTTATGACAACAGTCATGTTCAAGGCACCCACCCATACGGGGTGATGGTTGTCGCAGACGAAACCGGATTCAATCGCAAGGCTTATCGAAAATTTGCTATAAAATCAGCGCAACCGGGGCATGGTGGCGATGATTATGCCATGATGCGCGAAGTTTTAAGTCGTCGCTTTGCCCGTGCCGAACAGGAAGATTGGCAGCTGCCCGAACTCATGTTAATTGATGGCGGATTGGGACAATTAAATGCCGTCTTACAAGTTATGGAAGAGCTAGAGATTCAAGGTGTTACTATTGTTGGCATTGCCAAAGGAGAACAACGCAATGCTGGGCGAGAGAAATTTTTTATGCCCGCTCAGGAACCTTTTACTTTAGAACATAATTCCCCCACCCTGCATTTCTTACAGCGACTGCGCGATGAGGCCCATCGTTTTGCCATTGGAACCCACCGAGCCGGCCGCCAAAAATCTATGGTAAAATCAAAATTAGATGAAATTGCAGGGATAGGTCCTAAACGCAAAAAGGCTTTGCTCCACCATTTTGGTTCAGTTCGTGGCATCTCAGCAGCCAGCATTCATGACTTAATGGTTGTGGATGGGATCAATGAAACGGTAGCAAAAATCATCTATAGCCACTTCCATGATTAGTCTTAGCCTATAAAGAAAAATTTATTTATAAAATTCTATATAGACACTATGATCTTCTTCATCAATAAACCTAATTTATCTAAAATTTTTATGAGAAGATTGCGTAATCAAAATAATTCAAATCTGGTTGAACAAAGACTTGGGAACCATTTAAAACAGACAAACCCCTTCCTCCTAAATCTCTTTAACGGTTATGTAAAGCCTTACCTTTTCCCTTGTGTACTAACATCAGTTATTAGTCTCGTTATTGCGGCAGCCCTATACTCAAACAAGTACTGTATTTCCTTAAATATTCTTTTAAATTCAAGTACTTTTTCAACATACATTGCTTTTACATTTATATTAGTAATGAGTACCTTACTGATTGCAACTCAAAACTCGTTTAATTACTTAATCAATCTTCTTGAAAGCTTTGAAAGCTGGAACAAGGAAAAGTATAAACTCTTCTTCACGATGGGGTTAGCCCCTTTATATTTTACGATACCAATTATTATTGGCGCTCTGGGTTATTAGCCCTTAGGATATATAATACTTATGTTATTATTATTAAGTTACGTAATATATTTAAGCATAATAAATGTAAAAAAATTTTTACTTTTTATGTCGTACTTTTATCTTTTTTACATTTTATGGTTCACAACTCCTTTTGATGTTCGGTCTAGCAGAATCCTTAGATTTATTAGGAATAAGTGAAAAATTTCTACCTATAATAGTCCTTTTAATGGAAAACATAAACATTTGGGTGATATTTTTTTCTAAATTGTCTACTCACTCGTTCAAAAAACTTCGGAGAGCAAATAGAACAATATTGATATGCCTATTTACTTTAATAATGTCTCTCTTCCCTCTTGATTTTTTATTAAATTATACCTATACAGGCGGCGGTTTACCCATTCAAATTATCCAGGAAGGAAATCCAGTTAGCTCACCTGCCCTCCTCGTCATGGATCGAGAAAAAAATTTCATTGCCTTTGATAAGGAAACTCAATCTAGCAAAATTTATGATAAACCCAAAGTTTCGTGGAAACTTGCAAAACCTGTCTTGAACTGAGAAAATAATAATGTCAATATGGGGTCAACGCAGGAGGGATAAGCGTGCTGACAATTCCAAATATTTTGACATTTATCCGGATCTTGTTGATTCCGGTCGTGGTAATAGCTTTTTATATCGACACCGTTTTATGGCGTTGGTTAGCTGTTTTTGCCTTTGCAAGCGCCTGCTTCACAGATTATTTGGATGGCTACCTCGCACGCCTTTTAAAACAAACCAGTAAACTAGGTACCTTTCTTGATCCTATTGCTGATAAGCTGTTGGTTGCCACAACGCTTCTCTATATGGCTGGCTATGATAAAATATCTCGCTTATCTTTAATCCCAGCGGCAATCATTTTATGTCGTGAAATTATGGTATCAGGCCTACGCGAACATTTGAGTGAGATTAATGTTCCCCTGCCTGTTAGTAACCTTGCAAAATGGAAGACAGCAGCCCAGATGGGAGCCATCACCATTTTATTAATCGGGGATGTCTCAAAGCGCCCCATTGCGTGGATTGGTGAGTTATTTTTATGGATTGCTGGTATTTTAACAATTATGACGGCTTATTCTTATCTATCAAAGACTATTAAAAACTTTGATAATTAAACTTTTTATTGAGTTTTAAAGGATAATTAACTCCAATAATTTACGATGTATTTTAAGGATAACCCTTGTCTGGATACCATCGTCATGAAAGTTTTTACGATTACAGCCTTAATTACCACGGCTTTATCTTATAATCCAGCACTGGCAGATAAAGCACATGACTCTTCCCAAAAGGGTTATACCAAAGTTGTCGTCGGTGAACATAAGAGCCCTATCGAATTATATATTCTCGACCATAAGACTATTAGTAAAGAAACGCGGGACTTCTATAAGCAACATGGTTATGTTGCTGTTTGGTATCCCAACGGCGAAGAAAGTGTCGCTGCCAAGGCAGCAAAAACGGTTTTAAGAGGTGCCGATCTCGAGGGGCTCAATCCCAATGATTATCAACAAGGGTGGACCGCAAACTATAAAGAAGAGTGGGTTACAGCCGAAGTCCAATTAACAGATACATTTTTGAAATTTATCGATCATGTACGCGTGGGGCGTATACCCGCCAAAGATGCCGCTCGGACAATAAAACTTACCTCTCCCAAAACAGATCCTGTGGGCCTTCTCACCCTCGCCTTAAAAGATTCAAGCAATAATTTTGAAACACTCACTCGGATGGCACCGGCTGTACCGAATTATCAAAACCTAAAAAAGCTATTACAAATTTTTAAAGGCTTATCAGCTAAATGGGGGGACCTCCCCCTTCTTAGAAAAACCAAAGTTACGGTGGGACAAACTGATCCCAACATTCCAGCAGTCAAAAAAATTCTGGCCGTTTATGGTTATTATGTCTCAGCAAATTTTGACGATCTTTATACTCAAGATTTGTTTAATGCCCTGGTTGATTTTCAACGACATAACAATTTAGAGGCCGATGGGGTTATGGGCGATGATACCACGCGCGCCTTAAATATCCCCTTAACCAAGCGGGTTCAACAAATTATCATCAATATGGAAAGGTTACGCTGGTTCCCCGATGACATGGGTGAAAAGCATCTTATTGTCAATGTTGGTGGATACGAAGTTCTAGCTGTCCATAATAATAAAATAGAAGTCCGGATGCGCGCCATTGTTGGCCAAGTTGGCCGCAAGACCCCGCTATTTTATGCGCCCCTTATAAATATTGTCATCAATCCATCTTGGGGAGTTCCCAAAAGCATCCTTGTTCGGGATAAAATCCCTAAGATCATCAATGATCCAAGCTATGTCGAACGAGCAGGCTTTACTGTCTATGACAATGCTGGCAACCGTCTTGACCCCTATCATATTGATTGGGAGCATCGAGGCTCAAGTCTAAACTTACGTCAAAAGCCGGGCTTCCAGAATGCTTTGGGACGAATAAAGTTGAACATTGACAATCCCTATACCATTTATTTGCACGGAACACCCACAGCTAACCTCTTTGATAAGCCACGTCGAAATTTCTCCTCCGGTTGCATCCGGTTACAAAATCCTAATGAGCTGTCCGCTTGGGTTTTAAAGGATGAAAATGGTTGGGATGAGCATAGAATTCAAAAGGAAATTAATTCTGGTCAAACTAAAACTGTTTCACTGAAAACCCCCATGCCCGTTTACTTTACATACCAAACTGCATGGCTTTCTGATGATGGCAAACCTCATTTCAGTCCGGATGCCTATAAAATGGATGAGACGCTGATAAGCCTATTAAAGCTTGAAGACTATCCCCTTACACAAATTGCTAAAAGTAACGATCAGCTTGTATATGGATGATTTAAATAGTCCAGAATTACCGAACTGCTTGGATTATTTAGTTTTTTCGTTAGGGCTGCCTGAATAAATTGTAAATTAAAGAATATATCCTTATATATAAAGCTAATGAAAGAGAAGCTTGGATTTTAATTGTCTAGTTTCCTTCTTTTAAAACTAAATAAAGGATAAATCGATATGAGACTATTAATCCTTCTACTGTCTATAACAACAGGCGTTTTGTCAATGGAGCCTGAAACTGGGAAGGTAATGGAATTAGAACCTGCTGGTAGCCGCAAACAAAAATTCGAACAGGCTGTCAGGGACGAACAAGAACTCCCGCTCCAAAAACGGTCTAGAACGGAACGCTTAGATGCTAAAACAAAGTCAAAAATTGAGAAAAAGCTCCGACACCTAACTAAAGGAAGTGAGATTGCTAACTATTGGAAGAAAATTAGCGAATCTCAAACAGCTTTAAATGCATAAAACCCCATTACCCAGGCACTAGCTGGGAAAAAGCTCTTAGCTGCTCAAAATTGAATCCACTATGCTTGTAAGTTCATCAGTAAGAAATTCCTCCCAGACTTTTTTAGAAAAGATGCTGTCACAAAAAATGGTACCCCTATTCCCTTAGAAGTTAAACTGCATATTGCGAGTTACCTTAACTGGGAAACGTTAAAGGTATTAAGCGAAGTATCGAGCGGCGGTTATGAAGTTGCTGCGAGCATTAACCCTTGCTTTGAGGAAGCGACAAAACACACTAGCATTAAAACAATTGATATTTTAAAGGACAAACTACGAGAAGAAGACGGAGAAGCCTTGACAGCTGTCGGTATAGCACGCCATAAAATCTTACTGCCACGGCTTATTCAAAAATATGAAGAAGTCACCCAAAAATCCAAAACTCAAAAACATGCGTTACAAAAGGACCTGTATGAGATAAAAAAAAGAAATTTAAAAATACAATTTGACGGATGCATAAACAATAAATGGCTTCGGATGGCTGTGGAAAAAGGCAACGGTCACGCTCTTCTTTATTTCCTCCAAAATTATCCTTCTAACAAAATCAAAGAAGAATATATGGATCTGGATGCCATCTCCCCAAGAAAAGAAAGTGAATTTTTAAGATTATGTAAGCAATTACAAAACTCCTTAGAAATTTTATCCTCGCAAGACAAAAAGGAAGCATTAACTGTTTTTATTAAAGCCATAGATTGCGTTAATGATAATCAATACATAAAAGAAACAGCGGAATTTATAGAAAAAAACTGGAGCGGCGATTGGCGGTCTCAATTGTTTTTAAGTCGACTTTATGCGCTAGATAGATATTTACCTCCCCAACGCTTTGAGAGAGAACCGAAAATATTTTGGCCTGCCGACTTTTCCTTACAGGATGCCCATTATATCTAATTTAGAAGATAGAGATACTAAAGCCAATTCTTTTTTCCAAGCAGGACTCTGCCGTTGCTTCTGCGCATATTTTTACTGTGAGGATACTCCAGATGATAAATGTTTAAAGACGCTATCTTTTTTTCAAAGCCTTATGCATGTAGCTCTAGATTTATGGGCGCAACAAGATAAAGGGAAGCTTTCTTTTGAAAAAGGTATAGAAAAATTAATTGATGCCTTCCACCAAAGTCCTATGGGGTGGTGCCCGCTTGAGAGGTGTCCCGATGATAATAACGTTAACTTCTACCATTCCTTTTCTCACCCGTCAGAGCATAGGATAGCGACTCATACCCATGGGATAGGCTGGTCTTTTATACGTACTGATACTGTACAGTCATTAGTAAAAGTTTATGCTAAAGTCAGGACAGATCATAAAAAGATAAGATTACCATCACTTTCCCCTCTACTTAGGCATCTAACTTTCAGGACAAAGTCTAGCCCCCGGGCAAAAAATGCTTTCTATTTATCCACTTTTATTGCTCTTTGTTCTCAAGACAGCTCAACCTTTGGGCCTATCCTAGAGGATCTTAATTCATCGTTAAGTTCTCGTATCGGCAGAGACTTAGAGGCAGTATATCTGCCTCCGGACGGCTATATTGAAGGCTATTTTGATGAATACTTTGAAAAAGCCGATAAGTATCTGGATCGCTATAGTGAACCTCAAATATGATGAAAAACTCTTGAAGTATCAATAAAAAAGAGCCATGGCTATAGCCATGGCTTTTCTAATATTATGCAGGTATTTTGAAAAATTGTTTTTTTAAGCCCCCACCATTAGCCAACTTTCTGCACCCACCCTGGTGAGGGAAGAGTAAACTCACAAAATAAAATTATGGCCCGATGGTTTACCCACCGTTTATTAAGCTTGGGTAAAATAGTTAATTTTTTAGATCTTATTAAATAGTTTTTTGAAATTGGTCGGAACGGCGGGATTTGAACCCACGACCCCTACCCCCCCAGAGTAGTGCGCTACCAGGCTGCGCTACGTTCCGTAATAAATGGCGAGGGCTAACAGAACCTCATCTCAAAAATTCGAGATTTTAATGGTCCGGATGTAGGAAATGATGGGATTACACGTACCGTGTTGCATCTGGCGGACTCAGCTTATGCTAAAGCATTAAGCTTCATTAACCGCTCCCTGTCGAACCCATTCTAGCTTCTCATCTTCACTCAATCCTACGCCTGCCCCAGAATCTTTTCAAGGTACGCTTCGCTTTACACCTTGAAAAAATTCCGGGTTAAACGTGGCGGAAGGGGTGGGATTCGAACCCACGAAGGAGTTGCCCCCTTGCCGGTTTTCAAGACCGGTGCTTTCAACCGCTCAGCCACCCTTCCACGATTTAGCTCTCACTAAATATACTCTATTTATTGCCCAAAACTTTAACAAACGTCAACTGAATTATCTCTTAAGGCTAATTTTTTTCTGACATCAACCTCTATCATATTAATAGTAAAGTATGTTGCAGAAAAAGATTCTCACAGTGATTTCCACTCTTTCTCTTTTGCAAACTTGACTTAGCGTGCCTTTAAGGAAAAGACTTTCCCTGGCTTGACAGGGAGTCTCGGAATCCCATGAGTCATTCCTTGCAAGCTCGAGTTCCCGGCTCTGCGGCCGGGAAAAGAAAGTTTTTTATGACATTTTCACCAATCTCCTTCTTTTTCCGGACAAATGCAGCGCGATCTGGAATCTCGAAATCACATAAATCATCACTTATCAGCTCGAGTTCTCGGTACTTCGCGATGCTCCGGCCGCAAAAAGGAAAAAAGTGCTCAAGAAGCACCCGTCAACAATCACACCATTAACTACGCCTTAACTGCGACAATGCTACACTATAACTCCCCTTAAAAGTGTGACTACAATAAAACATTATCAAGAACGTGTGATTCAATATGCGTCAATATTTCTTACATTTGGGCGTCATTCTTGTCATCAAAATCGTCTTAGTCACGTTGATGGCTCATTGCCTCTTTCCTAAAGAGAATCGCATCACCATCAACACAGATCTTGTGCAACACAAATTATTTATGAGCTAGCTATGGAAACTATTGTTGATTTATCTCGATTACAATTTGCTGTGACCGCCCTTTATCACTTTTTATTTGTTCCCCTAACCATAGGTTTATCCCTTATCCTTGCCATCATGGAAAGCGTCTATGTCATGACAGGCAAAGAAATTTGGCGCACCATGACGAAATTTTGGGGTGTCCTTTTCGGCATTAACTTTGCTATGGGGGTTGCCACCGGCATCACGATGGAATTTCAATTTGGGACGAATTGGGCTTACTATTCCCATTATGTGGGCGATATTTTTGGCTCTCTGCTTGCCATCGAAGGCTTAATGGCGTTTTTCCTTGAGGCAACCTTTATTGGATTGTTTTTCTTTGGTTGGAACAAATTGACAAAAGTCCAGCATCTTCTTTGCACGTGGCTATTGGCCTTAGGCACTAATTTTTCAGCCTTATGGATTTTGGTGGCGAATGCTTGGATGCAAAACCCGGTCGGGTCGGCATTCAACACAGAATCCATGCGCATGGAATTAACATCTTTTTATGACGTATTTTTTAATCCTGTGGCCCAATGTAAATTTGTTCACACCGTCAGTGCTGGTTATGTCACTGGGTCCATGTTTGTCTTATCGATTAGCGCCTATTATCTCTTAAAACAGAAACACGTTGATATTGCAAAACGGTCCATCGCTGTTGCGGCAAGCTTTGGCCTTGCTTCCGCTTTATCCGTTGTTGTTTTAGGTGATGAAAGTGGGTATACAGCCTCAGAAAATCAAAAGATGAAACTGGCTGCTATGGAAGCCATGTGGGAAACAGAGCCCGCTCCAGCAGGATTCACTCTCTTCGGCCTTCCAAGCTTAAATGATCATAAGACTTACTTTGAAATTAAGGTTCCGTGGGCTTTAGGACTCATCGCCACTCGCTCTTTTACCCAAGAAGTTCCAGGAATCCGTGAGTTAGTTGAAGAAGCCAAGTCCCGCATTGCCAGTGGCATTGAGGCTTATAAAGCCTTACAACAATTACGATTAAATAAAACAGATGAAGTTGCTCAGAAAATATTCGCAGATAACCAACAAAATTTAGGCTATGGCTTACTGGTTAAACGGTTTGTTGATAATCCAGCTACAGCGTCCTCCGAAGTCATTGACAAAGCGGCGAATTCAACCATTCCGAATGTCCCTGTCCTATTCTGGTCTTTTCGGATTATGGTCGGACTTGGATTCTACTTTATTCTGTTGTTTGGTTATGCCTTTTATCGTTCTACACGCCGTGACATTCATAGTCATGAACTCTTTCTTAAATTAGCGATGTTAAGCTTGCCTTTGCCATGGATAGCCGCAGAACTTGGATGGGTAGTCGCCGAATATGGACGGCAACCCTGGGCGATTGAAGGAATTATGCCAACCTTTTTAGGGGTATCAAGTGTCTCTAAAGAACAAGTCTTATTCTCTCTTAGCGGTTTTGTTTTGTTCTATACAACGCTATTAGTTATCGATCTATATCTCATGCGCAAATATATTAAAATTGGCCCAGACATTGTAAACCAGAGGTAAAATTATGCCGATTCCATTTGACTTTGACACATTAAAACTTATCTGGTGGGTACTTCTTGGTGTCCTTTTAATTGGTTTTGCCATTATGGATGGTTTTGATATGGGCGTTGCTGCTCTTTTGCCATTTGTTGGTAAGACAGATGGGGATCGTCGCATTATTATTAATACTGTTGGGCCAGTTTGGGAAGGCAACCAAGTCTGGTTGATTCTTGGCGCTGGTGCCATTTTTGCAGCCTGGCCCATGATTTATGCCGTTGCATTCTCAGGCTTTTACTGTGCCATGTTTTTAGTTTTAGCCGCCTTAATTATCCGCCCAGTGGGTTTCAAATTTAGAAGCAAACTGACCCACCCCACATGGCGAACGATTTGGGATTGGGGGATATTTACCGGGGGAATTGTTCCCGCTCTTGTCTTTGGCGTTGCTGTCGGTAATGTCATAGAAGGCGTCCCCTTTTATATCGATCAACAAATGATGCCCCATTATATTGGTTCCTTCTGGGACCTCTTTACGCCCTTTACCCTAATGTGTGGCGGTGTCAGTGCTTCAATGCTTATCCATCATGGGGCTTTATATCTCGCCATAAAAACTGAAAATCCCCTCTCCAGCCGCGCCTTAAAAGTTGTTAATTGGACAACATTAATAACATTGGGATTATTCGCCCTAGCAGGACTATATGTAGCCTCCAGTTTAGAAGGATATAAAATTTCATCCGATTTTGTAGCTAACGCAGCCGCTAATCCACTTGCCAAGTCTGTTGTTTCAGAATTAGGCGCGTGGGTTAAAAATTATGATGAGTATTCCTGGATGATCGCAGCGCCTGCCCTAGGTTTTGTGGCCACACTCTTATCCTGGCATGGCAAAATGCGTGATCAGTTAAAATCAGCCTTTATCCTGAGTGCTTCTGCGATTTTTGGTATTATAGCAACCGTTGGCTTAAGCCTCTATCCCTTCATTATTCCCTCATCTTATGATCCGCGCAGCAGCTTAACAATCTGGGATGCATCTTCTAGTCGAATGACCTTATTCATTATGTTATGCGCCACAACAATATTTCTGCCAATCATTGTGGGCTATACAACATGGGCTTACCGAGTTTTAGCCGGCAAAGTCACCAACAAAAGCTTATCAGAAGATATAAACAGCTATTAGGAGAGCTAATATGTGGTATTTTTCTTGGATTCTTGGGCTAGGATTAGCCTGTACTTTTGCAATTTTAAATGCAATGTGGCTCGAAATAGATGAGCATAAACTGTAATTTGATGTCTATTATTTACTAAGAAACTGATTCTTTATGGATTGCAGGATGGGTGTAAAATAATGAACAATGTTGCGATAAAGATCTTTTTTGAAATCGACAATTAAATCTGGTAACTCATAAGACTCTACCCATTTAAAGTCAATAAATTCTGGATGAGGGGTATTTAGATTAATATCGCTTTCATATCCCTCGTACCGAAACAGAAACCATTTTTGCTTTTGGCCAACAAACCGTCCACCCCATAATGTTTTTGCCAAGGGTTCCGGAAAATCATAACTCAGCCAGTCCTTCGTTTCCGCAATCAGGGATACGTGGCAGGTACCAATCTCTTCCTTCAGTTCTCTTAAAGCAGCCGCGTAAGGATCCTCACCAAAATCAATGCCCCCTTGCGGCATTTGCCAGGCTTCTGCATAATTGGTTTTTGACATATCCGCCCGTTGACAAATCAACACCTTACCACTGTAATTGACAATCATCATTCCCACCCCAAGGCGGTAAAATGGATCATGAGTAAGAATTGTATTATTGATTAGATTTGATGTCACTTCTCTCGTCCTGAAGTAAATCTGATATGGGCACAACACGAATCTTATTCTCGGACAGGATTTTAATCCATTGAATAATTTTTTCTGCAACACCGTCGGTATTAACATCAAAAGCAAGTATCCCATATCCTGTGCGTTTTACAAAGGAAATAAATTCAGATGATAAAGCGACATCTGGCGATAATAAGGTGACACCGGCATAGTTTGCTCGGGATTGAGCCGCCGCCTTGTGAAATTGGTTCATCAACACATCGGGTGGTGCAATAATAAAGTTTTTTTGAGACGTAATCAGTTCCAAAAATTCCACCACATCAGAATATGATTTTAGAAACAAATGTCCCGCTTCGGCATAAAATCCCGTACAGTTTCTCGACAGATCTAAATACTGATTTAATAATTTTTCCTTATTTTCTTTTGTGGATTTTGCCCGTAACGTCAACCATCCGAGATCCACATCCGCTTTTCCATCCTCTAACAACAACCCCATTAAAACGTCAAAGCCTTGAAGCTTTAATATTTCTATAAAATTATCAATATTCACCGTGTAAGGACTAACAGCAAGAGTGATTGTTGTCGGAAGTTGATCAACAACCGCATCGGAAATTTTTGTATTAAGCCCTAAACCGCTGACAATAATTGATACCTGCTGATTAGAGGTCACGGGATTTTCCAGCAAAAACTGAGGGTTAATTGTATCTATCACCGTATTAGTGAGAGTGGCGTAAGGCTGCTTTTTTAACCGGACAATTGATGAAGCCCCCGTCTCCACTAGCTTCTTAGGATGAGGCTTAGTTTCTTCTATCGGGACTGCTTCAAGAATTTTCTCAACAACCGGTTCTTTCTTTTCCTGCGACTTTGGCTGAGGGAAAGTGGGGGCCGGCAGGAAACTTGAGCTTGATTGTTTAGTTTCAACCTCTTTGACATCAACTGGCCTTGATGCTTTGGCAGGTTCTTTTTTCTCTTTTTCAGACAGGGTATCAGTGGCGATAGTGTCAGACGCATAGTAATTCGAAACCACTGTTAATTTGTGCCATAACAAAGCAGAAGTTGCGGCCAATAAAATAAAAAGCAGAATGATCATAAAGGCAATTCGACGAGAAGAAATTCCCTTCACGTCATTGATACCAATTTGCTTAGGCTTATTAGGGGCGATTTTCCGGCTGACATGCCCCACAATATTTTTTTTCTTGGATTGTTTTAATGATAGCACTGACCACAGCAATTTAAAGGTATGAGGGATCTCTCTCAATCCTTTTTTAAGAGCACTTAACAACTTTAAGGGGCCATCGAGCTTCACTGTTTCCACCTCTTCATCGAGGCAATGCTTTTAAGAATTTCAAACGAGCGATTTAGCTGAACATCGTCATCATTAATTCCCTTAGGCGAAAATAAACTAACATTGAGCATGGTTGACGGAGAATCCACGGTGATATCAGGCTGGATACCTTTACCATTTAATTCTTCCCCGGCGGGGGTCAAAAACCGTGCTGTTGTCAACTTAACCCCACCACTGCCAGGGATAGGAAAGACGCTTTGGACTGATCCTTTACCGTGGGACCTTTTGCCAAGAATAATAGCACGCTCATGATACTTAAGGGCAGAGGCAACAATCTCAGAAGCTGAGGCTGAGCCGTTGTTAATGATAACAACCACGGGAATATCGGGAAAAGTTACAGCTTCTTCAGCTTTAATGGTTTTAATTTTCTGACTGCGATCTATAACTTGGGTAACAATACCTGACTTGATGAAATATCCGACTGTCTTAACGGCTTGCTCCATCACACCGCCGGGATTATTGCGTAAATCCAGAACGATACCAATGATATCAGCTTTAGATTTTTGTAGTGTCTCGATCGCTTCTTGGAGACGGCTTGCAACCATATGATTAAAATAGCTAATTCTAAGATAAGCAATGCCGTCCTTAATGATCAGCTTGACAGGATTGATAACAACAGTACGCCGTTCAATGGAGAAATCGACTTCCTCTTCTCCTCGCTGAACCGTAATTTTTATGGCTGTCTGGGGACTGCCATGCAAAGAACTGATGATTTCTGAGTAAGTCATGGTGAATGTAGGTTTATCATCAATAGCAACAATAATATCACCCGCTTGCAAGCCTGCTTTAGCAGCTGGTGTATCGTCAATTGCACTGATAACTTTGACTCCACTTTCTACTGGATACACCTCAACCCCAATACCACCAAATTCGCCATCCGTCGAATCAGCTAAGGCTTCATAACTATCCGGTGGTAAATAAGCAGAGTAACTATCGAGTGCACTCAGCATACCACTCAGAGCCCCCATCCGCATCTTATTAAGATCAGGCTCTTTTATATACTTTTCTTGAACGAGCGTAATAACTTCTTTAAATAAAGGATCATTATCAAAAGATGGGGGGGACTTTGGTTTCTTGTCACCCCAACAACCCGCTAGCAGACAGCTTGATATTAAAAGAAGGGCACACGGCGTACGTAGACTCATCACAAACAGTCTCAGTCAAATATCCTCTGTTATCAGCATGACTGAAACTTATTTTTCAATCAATACCTTACCTGTCATTTCTAACGCTGGATGAAGTCCCATCAGTGTTAAAACTGTCGGCGCAATATCCTCCAGCCCCCCAGCCAACACTTGCTTCACCTGATCATTATTAATCAGCACAAATGGTACAGGATTTAAGGTGTGGGCCGTATGAGGTTGTCCTGTTGACTGATCGACCATAACCTCCACATTCCCATGATCCGCTGTAACAATCATCTGATAACCATTACTAATGGCAGCTGCTTCAAGGCGATGTAAACAGGTATCGATTGTCTCCACAGCCTTGATGATTGCCTCCTGTACGCCCGTATGCCCAACCATATCAGGGTTAGCATAATTGCAAACAATCAAATCATGTTGGCCACTTTCAATATCGCTCACTAGAAAATCTGTTAGCTCATGAGCAGACATTTCCGGCTTTAAATCATAGGTAGCCACTTGCGGCGATTGAATGAGGTGGCGATTTTCACCAGGATAGACATCTTCACGTCCCCCATTTAGAAAGAAAGTCACATGAGCATACTTTTCTGTTTCTGCTACCCTTAATTGGGTTAAACCAGCGCGAGAAACAAGTTCCCCCAATGTATTTTTAATTTCTTGCTTTGCAAATAAAGCAGGAATCAAAGGCGTTAACTCAGCAGAGTATTCAACCATTCCTAAAGTTGCCGAAAAATTATATTTTTTTAGTATAACACTCAGAATCTGACGTACTCGATCTGCTCTGAAATTTGCAGCCAAAAGGCTATCCCCTGGCTGGATTCCATTATAACCATAGGCCTTATGCGGCTCTATGAACTCGTCATGAATTCCTTTTTTATACATTTTATTGATAAAATCGATGGGATCTGCAAATAATTTTCCATCCCCTTCTCCCATGACTTTAACAGCTGTCTCAATTCGATCCCACCGCTTATCCCGATCCATACCAAAATAGCGACCGCCTATGGTCACGAGTTCGATGTCTAATCGAGATGTTGCCTGCATAAAGCTTTTGATATAGCCAATTGCCGAGGTGGGGGGCGTATCTCGGCCATCCAACCAGGCATGAACCTTAACACTCAAACCAGCTGCGACTAATTGCTTTGCCAAATAAATAATATGGTCTTGATAGGAATGAACGCCGCCGTCAGAGAGGAGCCCCATCACATGAACTACCCCCTTGGCATGAGACGCTTTAAAGATAAAGTTCTGCCAAGCAGGCATCTCAGGGATAAAATTATTTTCAATAGCATGATCGATCCGAGGCAGTTCTTGCATGACGACGCGCCCGCTACCTATGGTCGTATGACCAACCTCAGAATTTCCCATCTGCCCCTGGGGCAGGCCAACACTTGTCTCGGACGCTGTCAATTGAGAGTGAGGATACCGCAACAACATACGATCCCATGTCGGGGTATGGGCCAAAGCAATGCCGTTATAATCGACCGCATTTCGAATTCCCCAGCCATCTAAGATACAAAGCAATGCTTTTTGCTTTTTCATAATATCCCCCGTCTTATATGCCTATGGTGATCGATATTTCGTGGCCAAGCAATTCAAATTTATCGAATTGCCCAGAAACTTCTATTCTTCATAATTCTTCCAGTTTAGAAAAAATTTATTATAATTTAAATATAACTAGACAAACATCTTAAATGTAGCAACATTAAAACATTAAAAATTACTCAGAGGTATTAAATAATGAATTATAGTAGCATTTTTGTTGGGACGTTATTTCTAACCACTCTGGCGGTCAGCAGTGAAATAGAATCATCTTCCGGCGAAGATCTTCTCTAAGCTTAGCGCTTTTATCGGTAATAAAAATTTCTCGCAATCATTTTCTACCCAAACAAGTATACTCAATGAGATAATAACCGACCAAAATTCAGAATTTTATCAAGCTTACCTAAACCTACTCCAACAGTGGCAAAACCCCATAATAATTACTCGCATTATAAAACAAGCTAAAGAGATTGGAGAATTTTCAATCAACCTTGGCAAAGAAATGACTGAATTTCTGGCTGCCCTCAACATTCAAATTACTGTAAAAAATAAAGTTGAAGGTCTGCTTCATGGCTATTATGGATATACCCCTGATGTTAAAGCAGCCCACGCTTTGCTTGAGCGAGAAGTTAGTAAAAGCAAACCATGGGCATTGGAAATGAAACTTGAGGGTTTGCTTTCTGGCTCGCATCTATATCCAATAAATGAAATTGCAGCCCATGATTTAATTGAGATAGAAGCTACTAAAGGCACGCCGTGGGGCATCGAAAAAAAATGGAAAGGGCTGATTAAAGGTCGCTATGGGTACGAAAAAAACGAAGCTGCAGCCGGTGAGCTTATTGAATTAGAAATTAATAAAAACAACCCATGGGCAAAAATAATGAAGATTAAGGGAGTTGGACAGGGTTGGTTTGGGTATATAAAAAATGAAACTGCAGCCCATGACCTATTGGAAGAAGAAATTAGAAAAAATAACCCTTGGGCAATTGAAACAAAATTTGAAGCGCTTACAGAAGGAGGATATGGCTATGAGAAAAACGAATCTGCCGCGCGGGATCTTCTTGAGCAAGAAGTAAATAGGGGTAACATCAACGCAGCTGAAAGGAAACTACTATACATTAAGCGTGGCTTATATGGTTACCAGCAATCTAGGAATGCAGTGCATGATTTTCTTTATGCAGAAATTGATAAAGGCAATCTGTGAGCACTCAAGAAAGAATTTTATAATCTTGCATTCCATTTCACAGATAAGCCAGAATATGAAATCCGTGCTTACCAAATGCTCCATAACTTTTTTGGATTACCATTAAAATAGGACTAAATACACTTAACTTAGTAGTAAAGTGAGGCACCTTTAAAGGTGCCTCATTCCCTTCTTAAATCCTGAGCGATAAGACTTAACACTTACACTCTTTAACTGGAAGAACTGATATGGTAGGCTAAGTTTAATTGTTACTCAATTGAATGACTATCCATGAAAATACTTGTTCTAAAGGAAACTGCTGCCCATGAAGGCAGAGTATCAATCACTCCTGAAACTATAAAAAAGCTTGTTGATCAAGGCCATGAAGTCCTGATTGAAAAAGATGCTGGAAAATCGTCGGGTATTGCCGATAATTTATATACTGCGGCGGGCGCTAAAATCAGCAAAGATGCCACCAAAGATATAGCAAAAGTTGATCTTGTCACCGTCGTTAGCTTTGATTCAATGGATCAGGTTAAAGGCATTAAGGAAGGGACAGTTTTTGTCGGGCTGATGAAACCCTATCAAAACACCAAGCTTTTGAAAGACTTGGCTAAGAAAAAGGTAACAGCCTTAGCCCTTGAACTTATCCCACGCATCTCCCGCGCCCAAGCCATGGACGTTTTATCCTCCCAAAGCAATTTGGCCGGTTACAAGGCAGTTGTTGATTCAGCTGCCGAGTATGGCCGCGCCCTGCCAATGATGATGACAGCAGCCGGCACAATTCCACCGGCTCGCGTCCTTGTGTTAGGAGCTGGCGTTGCCGGTCTCCAAGCCATAGCAACAGCAAAACGTATGGGGGCCGTCGTTAGTGCTTTTGACGTTCGCCCCGCGGTCAAAGAACAGGTTGAAAGCCTGGGGGCGAGTTTTGTTGAGGTTGAGGCCGACGAATCTGGGGACAGTGGCGGTGGCTATGCTAAGGAAATGAGTGACGACTATAAACGTCGCCAATCTGAGAAGCTAGCTGAAGTTATTAAGAACCAAGATATCGTGGTGACAACCGCGCTTATTCCTGGCAAACCAGCCCCTATTTTGATCACGGCTAACATGGTTAAATCCATGAAAGAAGGCTCAATAATTTATGATCTGGCTGTTGAAAATGGTGGAAACTGTGAACTTGCAGAATTTGATAAAATGGTAATGAAGCATGGCGTCAAGATTATTGGACATGCAAACGTTCCCAGCCGTATTGGTTTTGATGCCAGCCAAGTTTTTGGAAGGAATATTTTCAATCTTCTCAAAATCATGGTTAATAGCAATGCAGAGCTAGACGTTAATTTTGATGATGAAATCATCAAAGGATGCTGCCTCACCCATGATGGCGCTATTGTCCATCCAAACTTTTTGTAATCGGAGATAAACATGGAGATCAACTCTCTTATCGAACGCATGGAAAAGGTTAAAGTCGCGCTGACGGAAATCAACAACCATGCAACAAAGGTCGAAGCCAGCCTCAGGCAAATGGCCCATTCTACAGAAATTAGTCCAACTGACCCCTTTGTGATCGGATTGACCGTTTTCATCCTGGCGTGCTTTGTTGGATATTATGTGGTGTGGAAAGTCACCCCTGCCCTCCACTCTCCTTTAATGGCCGTTACCAATGCCATTTCTAGCGTCATTATTGTGGGTGCCCTCATTGCAGCAGGCCCTCTGGAGTCAGGCGTTTCAGCCATCTTTGGTTTTATCGCTGTCACCTTAGCCGCCATCAATATTTTTGGTGGCTTTATGGTCACCCAACGCATGCTCGCCATGTTCTCTAAAAGTAAATAAGGTCGAGGTTTTAAAATGAGCACTAGTTTTTCATCGTTTCTCTACTTAATCTCGGCAGTCTGCTTTATTATGGCACTGCGGGGACTGTCATCCGCAAAAACGTCCCGTATGGGCAATATGTACGGTATAATTGGTATGGCTATTGCCATCCTGACAACCATTTTGTCGCCTGCCATTGCAAGCTATAGCTATATTCTGATGGGATTGGTGGTTGGTGGATCCATTGGCTTTATCATTGCCAAACGCATTCAAATGACAGCTCTGCCCCAATTGGTTGCAGGATTCCACAGCTTTGTGGGTCTAGCAGCTGTATTCGTGGCAGCCGCAGCCTTGTTTTCCCCCCAATCCTATGGAATTGGTGTTGCAGGCTCCATTAAAGCCGGTAGCCTTGCAGAAATGGGGCTAGGCGCCGCTATTGGAGCCATCACCTTCTCAGGCTCATTGGTTGCTTTTGCTAAGCTTCAAGGCTTGATCGGTGGCAAACCACTTTCCTTTAAGGGACAGCATCAGCTGAATGCTCTACTGGGTGCCGCGATTATCTTACTAATCATCGCCTTTGTCATGACGGAATCCTATGCCCTTTTCTGGCTTCTAACCTTAACAGCTTTGGGGCTTGGTTTCTTATTAATTCTGCCAATTGGTGGGGCGGACATGCCTGTGGTGGTTTCTATGCTCAACTCCTATTCAGGCTGGGCGGCGGCTGGTATTGGTTTTACCCTTAACAACCATCTTCTTATTATTACAGGTGCCCTTGTAGGGGCCTCTGGTGCGATCCTCAGCTATATTATGTGCAAGGGAATGAACCGCTCTATCCTTAATGTTATTCTTGGCGGATTCGGTACAGATCCAAGCGCGACAGTTACCGCTGGGGGGTCAGAAACTCAAGATCGCCCGGTCAAGATCAGCAGTGCAGAAGATGCAGCCTTTATGCTCTCCAACAGCCGTTCAGCCATTATTGTCCCTGGCTACGGAATGGCCGTTGCCCAAGCTCAACATGCATTGCGGGAAATGGCTGACATTTTAAAGAAATCAGGTATAAAGGTTCGTTATGCAATTCATCCTGTTGCCGGCCGCATGCCTGGACATATGAATGTCTTACTCGCTGAAGCCAATGTTCCCTATGACGATGTTTTAGAGCTTGATGATATCAACACTGATTTTGCGACAACGGATGTGGCCTTTATTATTGGTGCCAATGATATTACCAATCCTGCCGCCAAGACAGATGCTTCCTCCCCCATTTATGGCATGCCTATCCTGGATGTAGAAAAAGCAAAAACGGTATTCTTTGTTAAGCGCTCATTAGCCTCTGGTTACGCGGGTGTGGACAATGAATTATTCTATCGCGACAACACATTCATGGTACTTGGCGATGCTAAAAAAGTTTGCGAAGAAATTGTCAAAGCTTTAAATCATAATTAAGGCAAATGACGTCATCGCTTGCTCTTTCCTTCTACTTTCCCGGCTCTTCGGCCGGAAAAGGGCCTTTTTCCCAGGCAAACGGCCACTCCGGAAAGAGAGTATATAGTGGAGCATTCTCCCTCATTCCGGCCTTGAGCCGGAATCCATTCCTATATCTGGATGTTAACAAGCTTTAAACAGATCGAATTGGGATAAAGTCAGATTATCCTTAAAATCAAGGCATGGTTTCCGGGTCACTCTTCGGTTGCCCGGAAAGATGGCTCTTTTTCTCGGCCGAGCTTGCTCTTTCCTTCTACTTTCCCGGCTCTTCGGCTGGGAAAAGGTGAGAATAAGAGCGACCGGGAAAAGGACTTCCTTTTAATACCACTGCACCATACAAAATTAAACTTTAATGAGAGAAAATATCGAATTCCTCACCCGCCAACAGATCCAAATAGGCGCGCGTCAAAATAAAGCTAAAGCATTCTTGAGCCAATTCTGTCCGACCTTCTTTTTCAAGACGCTCATCCAAAATATCTTTTAGTTTGTGAAGATATAGCACGTCAGTCGCCGCATATTTCTTTTGCTCTTCGGTCAACTCATCCGCACCCCAATAAGAACTTTGCTCTTGTTTAGAAATCTCCACACTGAGCAATTCTTTACAGAGCTCTTTCAGGCCATGTTTATCTGTATAGGTACGAACCAATTTGGAGGCGATTTTAGTGCAATAAATATTTGCTAAAGAAACGCCAAATGTGTGCAATAAAACAGCCACATCAAAACGGGCATAATGAAACAACTTTTGCACAGAATCATCATTCAGTAAAGCAATCATATTTTCCGGATAAACCTCACCGGTGGAATCAATTTGCACTAAATGGCAGACGCCATCACCCGCGGACAACTGAACGAGGCACAACCGATCGCGTGCTGGTTTTAACCCCATGGTTTCTGTATCGATCGCAACAATTTTGCCAAGATCTAAATCGGCAGGCAAATCATTTTTGTGGAATTGAATCTTCATACAGGGCTCTCCGTTTATACGAGTAAGACTTATCCTTTATCTAAAAGGTGGTGTGGCTAACTGTCAAGGTGTTTAGATATAAAAAATTTTAAATACCCTAGTGCAATGGTTTAAAAACCATGGTACTGTGACATAAAAGTCTATGGGTGAGTAAGACGGGGGACCATGGAAGGATATCTTAACAACTATCTACCTATCCTAGTGTTTATTGGGTTAGCTGCCGGTCTATCCATGGCATTGATTGTGATCTCATGGCTTCGCGGAGAAAATAAACCCGACCCAGAAAAGCTTTCTTCTTATGAATGCGGGTTTGAGCCTTTCGGGGAAGCTCGAAGTAAATTTGATGTTCGCTTCTACCTCGTCGCTATTTTGTTTATCATCTTTGATTTAGAAATTGCTTTCTTATTTCCATGGGCTATTACTCTCAGCCATATCGGCTTTGTAGGGTTTTGCTCTATGCTTGTTTTCTTAACCATCTTAACAGTTGGTTTTATTTACGAATGGCGAAAGGGAGCGCTGGACTGGGAATGAATAATCTCCATCGCACAAATTATGATGAACTTCGTAACTCATTACCCGCAGATATGCTGGATGAGAAACTTTTGTTTCAGACCCTTAACGATGAAATTAACAATAAGGGCTATATTTTAACCCAAGTTGACAAAGTGGTGGGCTGGGCACAGGCAGGATCGTTGTGGCCGATGACCTTTGGATTAGCTTGTTGTGCCGTTGAAATGATGCATACAGCAGCCAGCCGGTATGATCTAGACCGTTTTGGCATGTTGTTTCGTCCTTCTCCGCGTCAATCAGACTTAATGATTGTGGCCGGTACACTGACCAACAAAATGGCCCCTGCCCTTCGGAAAGTTTATGACCAAATGCCAGAACCGCGCTGGGTTTTATCTATGGGCAGCTGCGCCAATGGTGGTGGTTATTATCATTACTCCTATTCGGTGACTCGCGGTTGCGATCGAATCGTGCCTGTGGATGTGTATGTGCCCGGTTGTCCGCCCACCGCCGAGGGTCTGCTGTACGGTTTGTTACTGTTGCAGCAAAAAATTAGGCGTCGTGGCAATATTGTATTGTAGGTGAAAGCATGGAAAAACTAGACCATCTAACCACAGTCGTTCAAGAAGCTTTAGGACCTGACTTAATTACAGCTAAACTGGATAAGGACGAGCTAACAATTGAAACCTATGCCGGATCAATCGTTCGTGTTCTGACAATCTTAAGAGATCACCCTCAATGCTTATTCAGACTCTTATTAGATGTATGTGGCGTGGACTATCCGGATGACCATAAGCGTTTCAGAGTTGTGTATCATTTATTAAGTATCCAGCTTAACTTGAGGATTCGTGTCAAAGTTGCCTTGGTTGATGGGATGGAAATTCCATCGGTGACAGGCGTTTTTAATGCAGCAAATTGGTATGAGCGGGAAACGTATGATCTGTATGGGATTCGCTTCTCTGATCACCCAGATTTACGCCGCCTATTGACTGATTATGAATTTGATGGTCACCCTCTGCGCAAAGATTTTCCTTTGACAGGATATGTCGAGGTTACCTATGACGATGAGAAAAAGAAAGTCGTCTATAACCCGGTTTCCTTACCCCAAGATTTTCGCAATTTTGACTACCTAAGTCCATGGGAAGGAATGCTTCATAAAAATAATCCATTGCCCGGCGATGAGAAGGCTAAAGCATGAGTGATAAAAAAACCTATACCTTAAACTTTGGTCCGCAACATCCAGCAACCCATGGTGTCTTGCGCCTTTTGCTTGACCTGGATGGTGAAGTAGTTGAGCGGGCAGATCCTCATATTGGCTTCTTGCATCGCGGCACAGAAAAACTTATTGAGTATAAAACGTACCTTCAAGCTCTGCCTTACTTTGATCGCCTTGATTATGTGGCGCCGATGAATCAGGAGCATGCGTATATTCTTGGCATAGAAAAATTGCTCAATTTAGAAGTTCCGCGCCGTGGGCAATATATCCGCGTTCTGTTTTCAGAACTTGGGCGTATTACAAATCATTTGTTGAATATCACAACGTTTGCCATGGACGTAGGTGCGATTACGCCGCTGCTTTATGCATTTGAAGAACGTGAAAAAATTATGGAATTCTACGAGCGTGTTTGCGGCGCTCGCCTTCACGCTGCCTATGTCCGCCCAGGGGGTGTTCATCAAGATATGACGCCCGAGCTGATTGCTGATATTTATCAGTTCACTCAAACCTTTCCCAAGATTATTGATGATATTGAGGAATTGTTGACTGAAAATCGAATCTTTAAACAACGGACCGTGGATATTGGATTAATTTCTGCTCAAGATGCTCTAGATTGGGGATTCACAGGCCCCGTCTTAAGAGCGTCCGGCTTACCCTGGGATTTGCGTAAGTCTCAACCCTATGAAGTTTATAAGGAGTTAGAGTTCGATATTCCTACCGGTAAGTTTGGCGATTGTTATGACCGTTATCTGGTACGTATGGCAGAAATACGGGAATCCGTGAAGCTTGTGCAACAATGTATTGATAAAATGCCCACAGGACCTGTAGTCACAGACGACCGGAAAATATCACCCCCACCCCGGGCAGAGATGAAGCATTCCATGGAATCATTGATCCATCACTTCAAACTCTATACCGAAGGATTTCACGTGCCAGCAGGAGAAGTATACACAGCTGTCGAAGCGCCTAAAGGTGAATTTGGGGTCTACTTAATTTCAGATGATAGTAATCGCCCCTATCGCTGCAAAATACGCGCCCCTGGATTTGCTTTCTTACAAGCAACAGATTTTCTATCTCGCGGCCACATGCTGGCTGACGTAACAGCAATTGTTGGATCCCTCGACATTGTTTTTGGAGAGATTGACCGGTGACAAAAATAACAGCACGACAAAAAGAAAACCACCCCGCTTTCAGGTTCTCATCTGAAAACCTGGAAAAAGTTAACGCTCACATTGCCAAATATCCGGCAGGACGACAGGCAAGCGCCGTTATTCCTCTCCTTGATATTGGACAGCGCCAAAATGGCGGGTGGGTGTCTCAAGGGGTCATTGAGGAAATTGCACAAATTCTAGGCATGCCAGCCATTCGTGTTCATGAAGTTGCGGCCTTTTATACAATGTTCAATCTTAAACCGGTTGGCAAACATCATATTCAACTTTGTGGGACGACCCCGTGCTGGCTCAGAGGGGCTGCAGATCTAAAAAAAGCATGCATGAACCGCCTCAATATTGATGAAGGCGGTGTGTCAGCCGATGGCAAGTTCAGTTTAATTGAAGTTGAATGCCTAGGAGCCTGTGTTAACGCGCCAGTGGTTCAAATTAATGATGACTTCTTTGAAGATTTAACCCCCGAATCCTTTGTGCAGATCATTGATGATTTGGCTAATGGCAAAGAAGTTAAAGTCGGTTCGCAAATAGGACGTCAATGTTCGGCACCCCTCTCAAGCTCATCTGATAAGGGGCTGGAAGTTAAAGCAACAAAGGCTCCTCGCAAAAGGAAGGTGAAAGATGCTGAGTGATAAGGACAGAATTTTCACTAATCTCTATGGATATGAACCGGCAGCGCTAGCCAGTGCTAAAAAACGCGGCGACTGGAACAAGACAAAGGATTTCATGGTCAAAGGCCGAGAGTGGGTTATTGAAGAAGTTAAGAAATCAGGACTTCGGGGTCGCGGCGGGGCCGGCTTTTCCACTGGCCTAAAATGGTCCTTTATGCCTAAGAATGATCCGCGTCCATCGTATTTGGTGATTAACGCTGACGAATCTGAACCAGGGACCTGTAAGGACCGGGATATCATTCGCAATGAACCGCACAAACTAATTGAGGGAGCGCTCATCGCCTCTTTTGCTATTAATGCCCATGCCTGCTATATCTATATTCGCGGTGAATACTACCGCGAAGCCGAGGCTTTGCAAGCAGCGATTGATGAAGCTTATGCTGCCGGCTTATTGGGTAAAAATGCAGCCAAAAGTGGCTGGGATTTTGACCTTTATCTCCACCGCGGCGCTGGCGCTTATATATGCGGGGAAGAATCAGCCCTTCTGGAAAGTCTTGAAGGTCGAAAGGGATTCCCACGCCTCAAGCCACCGTTTCCAGCCATGGCAGGTTTGTATGGATGTCCAACCACCGTCAATAACGTTGAAAGTATTGCCGTTGTCCCGACGATTTTAAGGCGAGGGGCTGACTGGTTTACGGGCATTGGCCGTCCAAACAATGCAGGTACAAAAATCTTTTGTATTTCGGGCCATGTTAATAAACCCTGCAATGTGGAAGAAGCCATGAGTATTCCCCTCAAGGAACTTATTGAAAAGCATGCAGGCGGTGTACGGGGTGGATGGGATAACTTGAAAGCCATCATTCCAGGCGGATCTTCCGTTCCCTTACTGCCCAAGGACATTTGTGATACCGTTCTTATGGACTTTGATGCATTGCGAGAAGTTAAATCAGGTTTGGGAACAGCGGCTGTCATTGTCATGGATAAGTCGACGGATGTTATTAAGGCAATTGCTCGTCTCTCAAAATTTTATATGCACGAAAGCTGTGGTCAGTGTACACCGTGCCGCGAAGGAACAGGGTGGATGTGGCGCATGATGGAACGTCTTGTCAAAGGCCAAGCTGAAATTTCCGATATTGATAAGTTAGAAGAGATTTCAAGGCAAATTGAAGGACACACTATTTGTGCTCTGGGCGATGCAGCCGCGTGGCCAGTTCAAGGTTTAATCCGCCACTTCCGTCCAGAACTAGAAGAGCGTATTCGGGCTTATGCAAAAAGAAATGCAGCTTAGGGGAAAATATCGATGCCAAAGCTAATCGTTAATGATAAAGAAATTGAAGTTGAAAACGGTCTTACCGTTCTTCAGGCTTGTGAACAAGCTGGATATGAAATTCCCTATTTCTGTTACCATCCCCGTCTATCGATTGCCGGCAATTGCCGCATGTGTTTGGTTGAAATTGAAAAGTCACCAAAACCGGTGGCTAGCTGCGCCATGCCTGTCGCCGAGGGAATGGTGATTCGCACCAACACCCCTCTTGTTGAAAAGGCACGTAAAGGTGTTTTAGAGCTGTTATTGTTCAACCATCCGCTGGATTGCCCTATTTGTGACCAAGGCGGTGAATGTGATCTCCAAGATCTGACCATGGGCTATGGTCCTTCTAGCAGTCGTTTCGATTTAAATAAGCGTGCTGTTACAAACAAATACATGGGGCCGCTGGTAAAAACCATCATGACCCGCTGTATTCATTGCACGCGCTGTGTTCGCTTTGCCAATGAGATTGCGGGAACCCCAGAAATTGGCGGAATTCACCGCGGAGAGCACACAGAAATTACTTCTTACTTAGAGGGGGCCCTCACCTCGGAATTATCGGGTAATTTGATTGATATTTGCCCAGTCGGTGCTTTGACCAATAAACCTTATACATTCCATGGCCGTCCGTGGGAATTGACAAAAACAAACAGCATCGATGTTATGGATGCTGTTGGATCAAACATTCGTATCGATACCCGCGGCCAAGAAGTTATGCGAGTTTTGCCTCGCCTCAACGAAGATATCAATGAAGAATGGATTAGCGATAAAACCCGTTTTTCCTATGATGGTCTTTCCCGTCAACGTCTTGATAAAGCCTATGTCCGTAAGGATGGAAAATTAACCCCCGTCTCTTTGGAAGAAGCCTTTGAAACAGTTGCTCATATCTTAACCACCACACCCGCAAAGGAAATTGCTGCTTTAAGTGGGGATTTAGCAGATTGTGAGTCTGTTACTGTTTTAAAAGAATTGATGCAAAAAGTGGGCTCAGTCAACATGGATTGCCGTATTGATGGGGCCGTCCACGATTCCACCAATCGATCCAGCTATATTTTCAACAGTACAATTGCGGGTATTGAAGAAAGTGATTTCATTCTGATTGTCGCCTCTGATGTACGACACGAGGCCCCTCTCGTTAATGCACGAATCCGCAAGCGTTATCTACAGGGCGGCGTTCAAATCGCTGTTGTTGGAACCACTTATGACTTAACGTATCCTTATACTCATGCTGGCGAACAAGCCCCAACGATCAAAGAAATATTTGATGGATCGCACAGCATTTGTGCCCATCTCAAAGCGGCCCAACGCCCCATGATTATTATTGGTCAAGGCGCCCTCAACCGTCGCGATAGCCGTGAAATCTTAAGGCTCTGTCAAGAAATAGCCGAAAAACACAATATGATCCAGGATGGCTGGAATGGTTTTAATGTTCTACACACTGCAGCTGGCCGGGTGGGAGCTTTGGACTTAGGCTTTACGCCTAAATCGAATGGCTTGGCAACCTCTGATATATTGACGGGCTGTCAACGCGGCCAAATTAAGACTGTTTTCCTCAACAATGTGGATAACATTCCAGGCGGCAGTTTCGGAGAAGCCTGCGTTATCTATTTAGGCCATCATGGCGATGAAGGTGCCCATCGTGCAGACATTATTCTCCCTGGGTTAGCCTATACTGAAAAATTCGCCACTTACGTTAATACAGAGGGCCGTCCCCAACAAACAGAAAAGGCGGTGGCCAATCCGGGCGATGCCCAAGAAGACTGGGGGATTATCAATCAAATCGCGACCAAGGCTGGATTTAACCTTGGATTTGAATCGCGTCAGGATGTATTGCGCCGAATGATTGAGATCAATCCTATTTTTGCTGAAATGAATTGCATTACGCCGGCGACTTGGCAAAAAATTACCTCAAAATATCCTGAAAGTATGAGCCATATTTCGTTTAAATCGCCCATCGACAATTTTTACATGACCGATCCAATCAGTCGCCACTCCAGCATTATGGCAGCTTGTGTGACTGAAATCGCTGGATCTGGTTGCAGTAAAAAGTGCGCCTAGGAGGTCCCATGGAATTTACAGTTATTTACCATCAACTCCTGACTTACGCAACCGATATGGCAATGATCGCTGTTAAGTCCTTGCTCCTCATCATTCCTCTTATCGTAGGGATTGCTTACTTAACCTATGCTGAGCGCCGGGTGATTGGCTTGATGCAAATGCGTAAAGGCCCCAACGTTACAGGATGGTTTGGATTGTTACAACCCATCGCGGACGCTTTAAAATTGATGCACAAGGAAAACATCGTTCCTACCTTGGCTAATAAGTATCTCTTTATTTTAGCACCAGTTATTACATTTACCTTGTCAATTGCTGCTTGGGCTGTGATTCCCTTTGATTATGGCTGGGTTTTTGCTGACATTAATGTGGGAATTCTGTACTTATTTGCGGTGTCATCTCTCAGTGTTTACGGTATTATTATAGCCGGTTGGGCTAGTAACTCCCGCTATGCATTCTTAGGGGCGCTGCGATCAGCGGCGCAAATGATTTCCTATGAAGTTTCCATTGGCCTTGTCATTATTTCAGTTTTGCTCTGTGTTGGATCTCTTAATCTTACAAAAATTGTCGAAGCCCAAAAAACTGTATGGTTTGCAATTCCTCTGCTACCGATGTTTATTATTCACTTTATTTCAGCCTTAGCCGAAACCAACCGGAACCCTTTCGACTTACCTGAAGCTGAATCTGAATTGGTGGCAGGCTACCACGTGGAATATTCATCCCTGTCATTTGCCCTCTTCTTTTTAGGCGAATATGCTAACATGATTTTACAAAGCGCGATTGGTACCGTTCTTTTCTTAGGGGGATGGCTGCCACCCTTTGACATTGCACCTTTTAACATGATCCCGGGCGTTGTCTGGTTTGTTTTAAAAATCTGTGTCTTGTTGTTTGTTTTCCTTTGGGTACGGGCAACGTTGCCGCGGTACAGATACGACCAACTGATGCGGTTAGGCTGGAAGATTTTCCTCCCCTTCACCTTAGTATGGGTCGTCTTTAGTGCAGGATTCTTGATGTTTATGGGCTGGCTGCCAAAGATATAGGAGATATAAATGTCGGTCTTATTTAAACGCATTCGCCATTGGGTGTTATTTGAAATTGCAAAGGGTCTCTGGCTGACGTTGCGGTATTTTTTCCGGCCCAAGGTCACAATTAACTATCCCTATGAAAAAGGATCTCTGAGCCCCCGTTTTCGGGGAGAGCATGCCCTTCGGCGCTACCCGAATGGCGAAGAACGTTGTATTGCTTGTAAACTATGTGAAGCGATTTGCCCGGCTCAAGCAATCACCATCGAAGCCGAAGAGCGCGAGGATGGAAGCCGCCGCACGACTCGCTATGATATTGATATGACCAAATGCATTTATTGTGGATTCTGTCAGGAAGCTTGTCCGGTGGATGCAATTGTCGAAGGGCCAAACTTTGAGTTTTCAACATTTACTCACCAAGAACTTTATTATGATAAAGAACGTCTGTTGGCAAACGGGGAACGTTGGGAACGGGAAATTGCAGAGAACTTGCGTAAAGATGCCCCTTATCGGTAATATTATCATTGAGAAATAAGGATCAAAAATGATTGGTGAAGCATTATTATTTTACATGTTTGCAGGGACATTAATTCTGTCGGCATCGTGTGTCATTCTCGCGAGGAACCCTGTGCACTCTGTCCTGTTCCTTATTTTATGCTTTCTCAATGGAACGGGGTTATTCTTGTTGCTCAATGCGGAATTATTAGCCATGACTCTCGCCATTGTTTATGTTGGAGCGGTGGCTGTTCTATTCTTGTTCGTGGTCATGATGCTGGATATTGATTTCCAAGAATTGCGGCAAGGCCTTTCAAAGTATGCACCATTTTCAGCTTTCATTGGGTTAGTTCTAGCAGCCGAGTTGTCTATTATTGCTCTGGGCTGGAAACCCGCGGTTAATATGACGAAAACAGTGGCTCTTCAAACTTCAGAATTAACAAATACCCAAATGATTGGCAGTGTTCTGTACACAGATTACTTCTTAGCCTTTCAAATTGCTGGATTGATTCTGCTGGTTGCTATGATTGGGGCCATTACCTTGACATTAAGATTTCGTCCTGAAACACGCCGCCAAAATCCGATTGAACAAATGCACCGTAGTCCGGCGGATACGTTGACCCTCCATAAAATTGAATCCGGTAAAGGAGTTTCTCTATGACCCTCGACCAAGCCCTCACCATTGGCCTTAGCCATTATTTAGTTTTAGCTGCTCTATTATTCACAGTTGGAATAATGGGAATATTTTTAAATCGTCGTAATGTTATCGTCATTTTAATGTCGATCGAGTTAATCTTATTATCCGTCAACATTAATTTTGTTGCTTTTTCCAATTATTTGCATGACCTTGCTGGTCAAATCTTTACGATTTTTATTTTAACAGTTGCCGCTGCCGAAGCGGCCATCGGTTTAGCGATTCTTGTAGTCTATTTTCGCAATCGTCATACGATCAAAGTTGATGACGCTTCCAGAATGCATGGCTAAAAAAGAGGGGCTTATAATTCCCCCCCTTTTTTACGCCTCATTCTTTTTCAAATAAAACATGTAATTTCCAGAAAACAATTGACTCTCATTCAGATTCAATTTATTTTCGGGAAAAAAATATTTATTGAATTAGAAAATGAAATACTTAGTCCTATTTTTTCTCTCTATTAGCTTAAGCTTTGCCTCCAGCTATACTTTTGAAACTTTTCCTCGGGAGTTTCAGACTGTAACCCTTCCCCTCCCTTACAAAGAAATGACGCTGGAAGAAGCAAGAACGACTATTTTTGTTCCAGAACGCGCCTATACAGTACTAGATGACGCAACACCTCAAATAACCGCTGTCGTAGGATCGATCTCTCCCTGCGTCTTTATCGGAATTAGAAATAATAGATCCGGTAGAACTATTGTGGCTCATAAACATTATTCTAATAACCTTCACCATCTTTTTGGGGTTTCTAAACAAGAATTAGGATCGTATGAGCCGCAAGATATTATAGCTAAGCTATATACTTATAATGAAATACTCTATTGTCCCATAAAAGAAGAACCTTTTTGGGATGAATTAGAGGACATTCTTGGTGAAAAGGAAGTAGATGAAATATATGGAGATATTGATGAGGAATATGAGGTAGATATCAGCGCCTTCGAAAAGGAGGAAGAAGAAATTAGAAAACTCCATAATGGTCGAAACCAGAAAGAAGAGCTTGATTTTATAAAAGCACAGCTTATACATGAATTTAACATCACCAATGAGGCTCAAGTCTTTACTCAGGTTTTTACAGACACCTACAAGGAAGATCTAGGGTTTTATTCTTTGGTAGAAGAAACAGTCCATACGGATAGCTATTTAAACGTTAGCAATATTGCCCCCATTAAAGAGAATATACTAAGAGATTATTCTCAATTTCCATTAAATGTAGAAGGAAGATATGCATTCCATCTGTTTGAGGCAGAAACATTACGCCTTCACATTATTAATAAATATAATAATTCTTATCCAGATGACGACGTGCTCGATAAAGCCTTAGATACAAATAATCTTTTACCTTTTCAAAAATTCAACATTTTTGGTCCCGCTTTGCATCAATTGTTGCAAGAAGCACGACATAAACGCCGTCTACATAATATGGATATATAGTTTATTGTAAAATATTTTTTATCGAGTATTTTCCTGATAGACTACAAATTTTATCTTGATAATCAGTCATAAAATACGACATAGTATGTGGATAAAATAAGAAGATAAAAACCATGAAATTTCTTGATCAAGTTAAAATTTATGTTAAAGCCGGAAACGGCGGCAATGGCTGCTGTAGTTTTCGGCGCGAGAAATTTATTGAATATGGTGGTCCCGATGGGGGTAATGGGGGACGCGGTGGCAACCTCATCCTCGAAGCTGCGGACAATCTTAACACTTTAATTGATTATCGTTATCAACAGCATTTTCGGGCCCAGAGCGGGCAAGGTGGTTCTGGCCGTAATAGAACCGGTGCTGATGGCGACGATATGGTCTTGATGGTGCCAGTCGGCACCCAGATTCTGGATGATGATAAGGAAACCCTTATTGTTGATATGATAGAACCCGGCCAAAGGTTTATTCTTGCTCGCGGGGGCGATGGCGGGTTTGGCAATACTCACTTTAAAACAGCAACCAATCAAGCTCCTCGGAAAACGATTCCGGGCTGGGAAGGAAACGAGCGTTGGGTATGGATGCGGTTAAAGCTTATTGCTGATGCTGGTCTTGTTGGCTTGCCGAATGCTGGAAAATCGACTTTTCTATCAGCCGTATCGCGGGCTAAAGCAAAAGTTGCTGATTATCCGTTCACCACGTTAGCCCCTCAATTAGGGATGGTGTATGTCCATGAAGAAGAATTTACTCTGGCCGACCTGCCAGGCTTGATTGAAAATGCGCACCAAGGTGCAGGACTAGGGACCCGCTTTCTAGGGCACGTGGAACGCTGCGGGGTAATTTTGCATTTGATTGATGGCACCCAAGAGGATGTGGCCCACGCTTATATCACGATTCGCAATGAACTCGAAGCTTATGGTTATGGCTTAGAAAGCAAACCAGAGGTTGTTGCTCTTAATAAATGCGATGCCCTAACCGAAGAAGAAATTGCGAACAAACTCAACGATCTTAAATCGGTTGTTTCCCATGAAAATTTGTATGTGATTAGCGGCGTTACCAAGTATGGTATCACCCCTGTCCTGGCAAAAACACTCGATTACATTCACCAACATCGACGACGCGGCGACGCCGCACAAATCTCTGATAAACTATTCCATCCCCTGGATTAATTCCTATTTGTTAAACAGTATCTTAGAGACTAAGGAATCATATTTTTATCCATCATGGATAAAAATATGATTCCTTAGTCTGGCAAATAAAAGAATTATGGAAGGCTATTCTCTTCAAGTCTGGAATTAAGGATGGGGAAATTGAATTCCTGTGAATCTCTCTCAACCCAAGACGACACATAATATTATATAAAGGTATCAAAATGAAAAAATTATTATCCCTTGCTCTCATCACAAGCTTGCTGATGGGCTGCAAAAAAGAAGAAGCTAATGCCCCTAAAGAACCTAACAAACTTATCATTGGCTTGTCCGCGGATTATCCTCCTTTCGAATATTTCAAGAATGGTAAAATTGTAGGTTTTGATGTGGCCTTAATGGAAGCCTTAACGAAAAAGTTGGGCGTTGACGTTGAATTCAAAGATATGAATTTCGATGGTATTATCGGGGCATTACAAACGAAACGTATTGATGCAGCAATTTCTTCTATCTCTGCCTCCGAAGACCGAAAGCAAGCCGTGGACTTTACAAACACCTATTATTCTGGCGGCATTGCCATGGTTTGTTCAAAAGAGTCGGACGTTGCAACCATTCTTGACCTTAAAGGGACGACAATTGGTTTACAAGCTGGATCAGTTTATGAGCCCTATGCCAATGACGGCTTAAAGAATCAATTAGGAGAGCTAACGATTAAAAGCTTGCCAAAAATTCCTGACTTAATCCAAGACCTTAAGTCAAAAAGAATCGTTTGCATTTTGATGGGGACAACTGAGGCCAAACGCCTAGCACTGGAACAACCTGATTTAAAGGCTATTCCCATTAGCGGATCAGAGACTGAGGTGGCGATTGCATTGCCTAAGGGATCGGCTTTAAAAGATAAACTTAATACAGCCTTAGCTGAGATGAAGGCTGATGGCAGTCTGGATAAGTTGATTCAGGAATGGTTGAAATAGAGTAAAATTGGACATCATGGGATCACGTTAACAGAGAGTGGCTTTGATCCCTGCTCTTCAAAAACGAAAGAATAGGTCATGCATTTAAATTTTGAAGCGATTATTCCCTCAATCCCCCTTATCCTACAAGGATTAGGGATCACTCTTAAATTTACAATCCTATCCCTCTTATGTGGATTACCGTTGGGTATTGGGCTTGCCTTAGCAAAGCTTAGCCGAATGAAAGTCATTCGCTTTATAGCCAGCGCGTATACCTCTGTATTTCGCGGCACGCCTTTATTGGTGCAACTGGGCTTGATTTACTACGCTACGCCACAGCTAACAGGCTATACAATATCAACCTTTGAAGCAGGTATTTTGACATTTGCCTTGAATTCGGCAGCTTATACATCCGAAATTATTCGAGCCGGCATCCAATCGGTCGATAAAGGCCAATGGGAGGCGGCTCAAATGCTTGGATTAAGCCGTCGTCAAACCATTTTTGGCATTATTATGCCTCAGGCAATTCGCAACACCCTGCCCGCATTAGTTAACGAAATGATTGATCTTTTAAAAGAGTCATCTTTGGTCTCAACTATTGGCGAAGCCGACCTTTTACGGCAAGCCCAAAAGGTTGCCAGCGAGAAGTATTTGTATTTTGAACCTTTAATCATTGCTGCGGCATGCTACTATATAATTGTAATGTTGATTGCCTTGTTGGCAAAACGCCTGGAAAAGAGGTTGAGCTATGCTTAGAGTTTCCAATTTATCCCTAACTTCAAATGGGAATAAAATCCTGGATCATGTTAATTGCTCCTTTAAACCAGGGGAAATTACAGCTCTGTTAGGCCCCTCGGGAAGTGGTAAAACGTCGTTGATGCGGTGTATTGCTCGGTTAGAACCCTCAGATCCAGGCAGCATTACCTTGAATGGCCAGTCTATTCAGTCCTTAAAGCCCGCAGACATTGGGATGGTTTTCCAGCAATTTCACTTGTTTCCTCATCTCACGGTCATAGAGAATTTATGTTATTCTCCGGAAAAGCTTGAAGTGATGACAGAATTAACCTGCACCCCAAAGGCAATGGAAATGTTGCGTCAATTTGGTCTGGAGGATAAGGCAACCATGAAGCCCAGTCTCTTATCGGGTGGTCAAAAACAGCGGATAGCAATTGCACGCGCCCTGATGATGGAGCCAAAAATTTTGTTATTTGATGAACCGACTTCGGCGCTTGATCCTGAAATGGTTGAAGATGTAGCTCGTCTTATTGCAGATCTGCGCGCGCCCGACCGTATTCTTATTATGGCAACGCATGAATTAAAAATCTGCCGAATGAGTGCTGATCACGTGTTATTTTTGGAGCACGGGAAAGTCCTTGAAGAGAGATCTAAAGATGAATTTTTCTCAGCGCCTCAATCAGAACGAGCGAAAAGCTTTATTCAGCGGATGCCCTCATAAAAGGCTTCATAAATCTATAGACATAAAAAAATTTAAGGGAGGCATAATACCTCCCTTAAGCTAATCCCAAAAGATTTTATTAATCTTCTGGATGGAATGGTGAAGCCCATCCGTTGGAAGCCGCCAAATCTATTTCAGCACTTACTGTTAGAGGTAATTCATATACATATTTAGAAGCATTATAAATGCCATTTAATGTATAAGAGGTTGCCCCATAAGCAGCCTGGCATGTTTTAAGAACATAACTGCCAACAATGTAATTCCTGCTAGATTTTATATCAATTTTCTGAGAATAAAGTTGCTTAGTAGACATAGCAGATTCAGTAAGATTCTCTGAGATTTGATTTAAAATTGTGGCCGTTATCTGTTGACCAGCAATCTGGCCACATTGTGTCATAAGGTTAGGAGTTAAGTTATCATAAACTGCATTTCCCGTATACCATTTGCAAGATTTATTAAACTATCTGTCACCGCTATGGAAGTGTCATATGTATAACGAGCCACAGAGGTAGTTGCTGTATATGCCGTATTTGCCACATAGGATGTAGCCTTATAAGTACTGCTGGCAACAGATTTTACGCCATTTGTTAAGGGATTGAACCAGCTATACCAACCGCTGTTTGGTTGCTCAGCCACCTGCGTTTCTTGATGATCACCAGTGTCATTTCCTGGTACAGACAAAGAAGTTAACATCAAAGTCTCTTGATCTTCAGGCTTTGCTTGGTCTAGCTCTGCAGTCTGTTTTTGCGCTTCTTGTTGAGCTAATAACTCCACCTCAAGCCGCAAGCGTCTTACTTCTTTTTCAGCATTTAAAACTTGCTCATAATCAGCACCGGATAGTGAACTGTCTTTTCTTAGTTGATCGAACAGTGGAGCAGAAAGAATATTTTGAGCTAACATTTGTCCTCTGCCATTAATAAAGCACTCTGTCAGTGTGTCCGCAACCTGAGCCCCTATTAATTGACCAGTTATTTTGCCAGAAAACCGTCCCCATTCACTTCGCAAATAACGAAGCAAACCTGTATTTTCCTGCACCGTACTTTTAACATGCTGGCTAAGTTTGTCTTTAAAATGGGCAAGGGGATAATTAGCAAAAATATATTGGGACATTTTATCATGAAGGTTATATCCCGTCCCGGTAGTTACTAGATCAACCATTGGCAAGATTATTTTATTATAATCTGAGGTATAAGAACTTTGGGCAATAAGGTCTCTTGTCATGCTTTTTAGTTTCATGCCCAAGGATCTTGTCAGTTCTCTCGAACCATATTTTGCTAGAGCCTCCACAAGCTCAGAAGTCACGCTATTTTCTTTATTTTTCATAAATTTCTTGATTGCCAGATCAATTACTTCATTAATCTTATTTTGAGTATAATCATGTAAAGCATTAAAAACTGTATGGACAAGCAAACCATCCAGAATTGTAAGCGCATTAATTGCCTTGAGAGGAAGGTGTGCCGTATCAAGAGGGCCCGTTGCCACATTAATAAGATTTTTGGACAGCCATATTTACAAGTTGTTTAGTAGCAATATCCCCGGTTTTTTGACCAACTTTCTCAAAAAATAAGCTAATTCCATCAATACCGTGGATCGCAACTAAATTATGCAAAGCATTTTCAAAATTGTGGCAACTCGACTGCACAACTTCCGTAAGCACCCCATATGCAAAACCATTTGTTAGAATGGATGTCGTAGAACGAATGTCGCCACCATTAGCTGATACCAACGGTTCTATTTCTTGAGTAGTCACTAATGCTCCGTGGCTGTCATTAGTGGAAAAATCTTTCTCCATTGCATTTAATGTTGTCGAAAGAAGCAAAAATGCAGCAAAAGTGGAACTTTTATTAATAACCTTCATCTGTATTATCTTCCTTTAATAATTAGCACGACTTTCTATCAAGGAAGTGGTGATCTATAATTTAAATTATAAACATTTTTTGTTATCAATTTTTTATACTTAGTTTTACCTGCATCAGATAATAATAAAAAACCTATTGCTGCCATTAACGTGCCGATCGCTTACTGGGGGGAATGTTTAATCTGATTTCTTAATAACCCCCAGAAATGCTCCAGCAATTTTTTAGTAAAATTTTATCTCATTTTAACTATTTCTTTTAGGAGGGGCCTAACCTTATAGTCGCAATATAATTAAAAGGAAAAATGATTAAATGGATAGAATATTTTTCAGTTTTTATGTGCTGGGCTCTTTTGGTTATTCTGCCCCTGCTCCAGAATTCCAAGACGCCTTGTGTTTTGACAACCAAAACGAAGCAACCAAACAAAACCGGAAACTTCGTTTAGCTATTGAAATATATAAGGCAACAAAAAGAAAGTATTCCGACCCACACGGGATTTGGGATCAACACTATTTAAAAGAAAATCCTGAGATTGAGAAAAGTCTAAAAGAATTTGGAGAGGGCAAGCGCGGTCACTCTCTCGCCCGTATTCAGCCCGAAGGAAAAACTGCCCAAGCCTTACATGATGAGCTTGTTAAAGAAGGGTTTAGTTGGAAAGCTGTTCCTTTATTGGTAGACCAAGGGGCAGATAAAAGGTATTGGAAGTTGAATGGTGAGCAAACCGCCGATGAAAAAGATCCTGATGTGGTCAAGATGCATATTTATACTCATCGAGATGGAGGGATGGTCAGAATTAAGGCAAGCGGTGTCCCGGACAAAACAGCAAAGTATCCGAAAAGAGTACCCCATGTGGTTATGGCTGTTTTAAAAAATTTTGATCCAGCCCAGTGCCGGGGAGAATCCTGTAGCTATGACACAAGTTATGACAATGAAGCTTTTAAAGTCACCCGGGAAGGAATGGCAGGTCCCAAAGCCGCTTCTATTAAATATGGATTCAGATACCCTTTTAAAAATAATACGTCTTACTCGCAAGAATTAAACCGCCTTGCAGAAGATATCTATATGGATCTAGTGCATACCAACTTAAAAACAAACTGCCCTAACTTATTAGAATAATTTACCCACGTGCTATAAAAGCTCAGAAGCACGACTATAACTTTCTAACGCTGAAATCGACGCTAGTAGATAAAATAACCGCTCGGAAAACTTTAAATTCCATCCTTTAGAATTTTGGTATTCTCGGGTATACTATCCCCCATGGATACGACATATATTGTAACTTTTATAACCTGGTTGCAGGGATCTAGTGTTGAACTGGTATCCCTCTATCTTTTTATAACCAGTGTGATCATCATTCTCGCTTTATTAAGAACTCTAGGGCTTTATGGACTTTACGCTTATAATATAATCGCCACCATCTTGGCTAATATTCAGGTTCTCAAAGTCTCTCAATTTTCCTTTTCGCCTGAGCCGGTTGCGTTAGGCACAATTACCTTTGCAACGATCTTTTTGGTCAGCGACATTATCACGGAACATTATGGTAAAAAAGCAGCTCAGCGCAGTATTTGGCTTAGTTTTTCAAGCCAGATCATTGTCACAATCTTAATGGTTCTGACGCTAGGACATTCCCCCCTTGCGGGCGATGCCGCTCAAACCGCCATGGAAACTTTATTCCTTCCTGCCCCGCGCCTTGTCATTGCCAGCCTTGTTTCATTTGTGGTTAGCTTATTGATTGATATTCAAATCTTTAACGCCCTTAATACCTATACGCGCCACCGCCATCTTTGGCTAAGAACGAGTCTTTCAACAATGGTCGGGGCGCTGGTGGACAATATTATTTTTAGCACGTTGGCTTGGGTGATCCTGGCGCCTCAGCCAGTATCCTTGCAAACATTAATATTTACCTATATTCTAGGAACTTATGTCGCTCGCGTCCTGATCGCTATTGTATCAACGCCAGTTTTGTACCTAAGTTATTATTTTACCAAACCTTTTTCGAAACCGAGCCATTTAGTTCAGGAGCAGAAAAAAGGTTATGCGGAATCGGAACGTCTCTAAAGACTAAAATATTTCGAATAAGCTTTTGATAAACTCATGAGCTAAAAAGAAACTGTTATAAAAGAGGTTTAAGAATAAGGATGACCAAATTTAGCTTCACCTTCCATCGCCCGGACCCCAATTCCCGTGCTCGGCTCGGCCGTCTTGAAACCCCCCATGGTGTGGTCGAAACACCGGCCTTTATTTTTTGTGCCACCAAAGCAGCTATTAAAGGGGTAACCTCAGAGCAAATGCAAGCGGAAGGAACGCAGTTTATTTTATCCAACACCTATCATCTGATGCTACAACCTGGCTCTGATATTATCCATAAGGCTGGGGGTCTCCACAAATTCATGGGTTGGAAAGGTCCGATGCTGACTGATTCGGGTGGCTTCCAAATTTTTAGTCTGGGCCATGGTTCCGTTGCTGAAGAAATTAAAGGTCGTCGTAACTCAAATCGGCCTCGAACGATGCTCAAAATTACAGAAGAAGGTGCTAAGTTCAAATCCTATATCAATGGGCAAACCTATCTCTTGACGCCTGAACGTTCTGTTCAAATTCAACGCGAACTGGGCCCCGACTTTGTCGTTGTTTTAGATGAGTGCACGCCGTTCCATGTGGACAAGCGTTATACGGCTAGATCCATGCATATGAGCCACCGTTGGGCTGTGCGCAGTCTAGAAGAATTTCGTCGGCACGATGATGACACCCAAAAATTATATGGGATTTTGCAAGGAGGCGTTTATGAGGATCTCCGCCTTGAAGCGTGTGACTTTGTCAACAACCAGGATTTTTTTGGTCATGCGGTTGGTGGTTCGCTGGGGGCCAGCAAATCTCAAATGTATGATGTTGTTGCCATGACGATGGCCAACTTGCGTGAAGACAGACCAGTTCACTTGCTTGGTATTGGGGGGGTACAGGATATCTTTAATGGCGTTCGGCATGGGATTGACACCTTTGACTGTGTCCATCCTACCCGCTTAGCCCGCCATGGGGGCGCCTTAGTGCGGCCGGAAAACAATCCCAAACCAGCTCGCGAGCATATTGTTCTAACCAACAGCCAATTCCGCGAGGATTATACGCCAATTGAGCCAGATTGTTCATGCCACACCTGTCGCAATTATACCAAGGCCTATTTGCATCATTTGTTAAAGGCCCAAGAACTCGCGGCTTATACCTTGATTACACTCCATAATGTCAACTTTATGAATCGATTATTGGCAGCTGTACGTCAAGGGATTGCCGATAAAAATCTTGATACCGTTGAGAAGAGCTGGGTTCCTGAGAAAACCTAGAAGGACGATGAACAAACCACTTAAAGACACTGTTGATATTATCGGACGCTATGAAGAACCAGGCGGCGTACTACCGTTGCCCCTCTATGCCAGCCGAGTTCAAGCGGGATTTCCGTCCCCTGCTGATGATGCTGTGGAAACAGCTTTGGATTTAAATCGATATTTGATTAAACATCCCGCGGCTACATTCTTTGTGAGGGTCAGTGGTGATTCCATGATCCAGGCGAGCATCCATGCGGGCGACATCTTGATTGTGGATCGTTCCCTTTCCCCTAAAACGGGAAATATTGTGATTGCCATTGTTGATGGAGAATTAACTGTTAAACGGCTAAAAATACAAACAAATCAATATATTCTTGTCCCTGAAAATTCAAACTATCAACCCTTGGTTATTACGCCCGATATGGACTTTAGCATTTGGGGCGTTGTTACCACCGTTATCCATAGCGTTTAAAATGATTGGCTTGATTGATTGCAATAATTTCTTTGTTTCTTGTGAGCGAGTCTTTCGGCCTGACTTAGCCAAGAAACCTGTTATTGTTTTATCCAATAATGATGGGTGCGTTATTGCTCGATCGAATGAAGTTAAAGCCCTCGGAATTCCCATGGGAATTCCTTACTTTAAGGTACGCCATATCGTAGAACAGCATAATATTCAGCTATTTTCATCCAACTTTGCCCTTTACGGTGACTTGTCGGCGCGCGTCATGCAAACGCTCGAAAGTATTGTTCCTACTATTGAAGTTTACTCTGTTGATGAAGCCTTTCTTGATTTATCGAATATGGAAAACCTACCAGAATTTGGACAAAAGATCCGCAAAACGATTCATCAACATATCGGCATTCCGACAAGCTTAGGGATTGCTCCAACAAAAACATTGGCTAAAATTGCCAATCTGTATGCCAAAAAGAATAGCTTTCACAAGGGAGTCTGCATTCTTAGCTCAGAATCAGACATTATGAGTGCCTTGATGGGAATCCCTGTCAGAGACATCTGGGGAATTGGGCGGAAAATCAGCGAGTCCCTCCTCCGAGCCGGCATTCGCACGGGCTGGGATTTATATCAAGCTGATCGCTCTTGGATACGGCGCAAATATACAGTCACGGGAGAGCGATTATGGATGGAATTACATGGAATCCCTTGTCATACAATCGATGAGTCTCCCGCTACTCGAAAATCAATCCAAGTCACTCGCAGTTTCAGTAGTGGTGTCAGCACAATGGAAGAGCTCCGCCAGATTATTGCTGGTTATGCCTCAAGGGCTGGTGAAAAACTCAGACAATCACAGCAGCGTACACAAACTCTTATGGTGTATATTCGCACAAATAAATTCCGCCCCCAAGATCCACAAGTATTCCGAACGGGCACAATTACGCTTCCATTTCCTATCTATGACGATTTGGCCATCACCACCGCTGCGTGTAAAGTCTTAGAACAAATCTTCCTTCCCGGGTATAAATACATTAAGGCTGGGGTGATTTTGCTTGATTTCTACCCGCACAATACCATTCAGTTGGATTTATTTGCTCCTTCTCTTCCCCCTCAACGGGAAGAAAAAACATCTAATTTGGCCAAAGCCATGGACACTATTAATCGTCGGTATGGTCGTAGTACTATTGTCCATGGATCCTGCGGCCTAAATGTCAAATGGAAAGATCGTAAAGAACGCATCTCCCCAGCCTACACAACACGTTGGGATGATTTACTTGTCGTAAAATAAAGTCAGGTGTTTGAAGATAATAATTAGCGTGCTGAAGTCGTTTGCGATCTATTTGCAGCTTCATACTTTTGTAAGACCTTAGCAGCAACTTGACCATCATCAAAAGGAATTACTTCATCCTTTATTAATTGGCCAGTTTCATGGCCCTTCCCAGCAATCAACAAGATATCGCCTGTGTTAAGATTAGCAATTGCTTGTTCTATCGCTTGCTTGCGATCGCCAATATCTTTCCCACGCGGGCAGTTTGCCAACACTTGGGCTCGGATAAAGGAAGGATCCTCATGGCGCGGATTATCATCTGTCACAATAATAACGTCGGCAAAATCGTCAGCAATCTTGCCCATTAAAGAGCGCTTGAGAGCATCTCTATTGCCGCCACATCCAAAGACCACATGGAGGCGGTGTCCTTCTTTCACATGAAATCGCAAGGCTTGTAAGGCTCTCATAAGAGCATCAGGTGTATGGGCATAATCAACATAAACGGCGGCTCCATTAGATCTATGACCCACAAGTTCCATACGGCCTGGGGCACTTTTAATCCGAGGCACTGCTTTTAATATATCAGTTAGGGAATATCCCATTCCCATAATCATCCCTATAGCACATAAAATATTTTCAACCTGAAAGATCCCTGCCATAGCAATTTCTTGCTGACCATAATCTTTTGAATCAAAAACAAGGTTAAATTTAATTCGCCCAGATTCTAAATGAATTTTTGAAGCCACGAGATCTGCCGGGGCCCCCACAGCATAAGTGATGACACGCTTGTTTTTTTGGCGCAACATTAGGGCCAAAGACTTACCGTATGGACAGCCAACATTAATGGTAGCAGCCCTTCCATCCGCCAAAACTTCCGTGAAGAGTTTGATCTTCGCATCGAAGTAAGCCTCCATACTGTCATGGTAATCCAGGTGGTCCTGGGTTAAATTGGTAAAGCCAGCACTTCCCACCCGAACTTGGTGAAGTCTGTATTGATCCAACCCATGACTCGACGCTTCAAAGGCGAAATTATGAATGCCGCGACTGGCCAATTGATGTAACATTCGATGCAGCGACATGGCATCCGGAGTGGTTAGTTTTGGCACATTAATCAAAGAAGCTATCTCAGGCTGAGCGGTCAACTCTAATCCAACCGTTCCAAAACTAGCAGTAGTTTGACCCAATTCTCCCAGAATTTGTCGGATAAAAGTTATCACAGAACTTTTACCATTTGTTCCTGTTACGGCAAAAATATTATTGGGTTGAGTTGGATATAAATGGGCTGCCGCAACGGACAAGGCTTCCCGAGCATTTGCAACGACAATAAAAATTGTGGTGGGAAAATGTTGCCTTACTTTATCGTGAACAGAAGCCTCTAAGACAATAGCAGCCGCTTTATTTTTAATAGCAGCGCGAATATTATCAATGACAGTATCGCAAGTTATGGCAATAAACAGGTCACCAGCAGTTACTTGGCGGGAATCACTGATCACGCATTTGATATCTGATGATACTATAGAATTATCAGGTAAATTAGGCAGTATTTCTTTAATCTTCATGGCTGTCGACAACGGTATGGCGAATTGGGATGAATCCATAGTTATCATTTATAGCATCATTTTCTGTTGGTTGCACGCCCATTAGTGAGGCCAATCTCGTAATAATCTTGCCTGCTGTCGGGGCAGCATTCCACCCCCCTGTCGCATAGCCATGGGTATTCTTCGTGGGCTTAGGACTATCCAAGAATACAGCCACAATATATTGTGGGTTATCTTTTGGAAAGGCCCCTACGAAGGAGGTGATACGATCGACGTTATATCCCCGTCTACCTTGACTCTTGTGAGCTGTTCCTGTCTTGCCAATAACTTCATAGCCGGGAACATTAGCTTTTTTAGCAGTCCCCTCCTGAACCACAAGACGCATTAAGTCACGAATTGTTGCAGAGGTCCTTTCTGAGACAATTCTATGCTCTCCCTCACTCCGCAGCACACAATCATCCATCCGCTTTAAAAGGGTTGCAGAGTACTTACGGTATCCTTTGATAACAGCGCGCACTGCATCTACTAACATTAAGGGACTTACGGCAATCCCATATCCATACGATAAGGTCATTGTGGTCACATCTGACCAATGGTGGGGCGGCAGCAAAGGTGCTCCAATTTCTGGAAGCTCTAGTTTAGGTGTTTTTAACAACCCCAACTTTTGGAAATACTCCCGCTGAAGGCGGCTTCCAAAATCTAAAGCCATCTTAGCTGAACCAATATTAGAGGAATAAACAAACACTTCACGGACATCTAAAGGACGATTTTTTCCTTTAAAATCTGTGATTGATTTTGATCCCACCTTAATCGGCGTAGTAGCATCATAAATACTATTAATTCGAGCCCGCCCACTATCCAAAGCAATCGCCGTATTGAAAACCTTGAAAATAGAACCACATTCATAAATTCCTAAGGTATTCCGATTAAAGGTGGTATTAACTAAATTTTGATTGGGTAAGTTTGGATCAAAATCAGGCAAAGAAACCATCGCCAGAATCTCACCTTCGGCAGTCATGATAATGCAATTGGCCCCCTCCGCTGAAAACTCACGAATTGCATCTTGTAATTCTTCGCGAACTAAGTGCTGGACGCGCATATCAATCGATAACTGCAATGGCGTCCCTGCATCTTTACGCAAACGAGTATCAAAAAACTGTTCTACTCCGCCCAATCCATTGTTATCGATACCGCAATATCCTAACACATGGGAAACCAGATTGCCGTGCGGATAGACGCGCCGCTCATCGCGTTGCAAATAAACACCAGGTATACCTAAGTTATTGATTTCATTTTGTAATTTTGGTGAAATGTGACGGACAACCCAAATAAAACCACGTTCTGATTTAAGTCTTTTCAGTAAGGTTTCATATTTTAATTCAGGAATAACTTTATGGATCTTAAGGGCAGCCTCTTCGGCGTTAATAATGACTTTTGGATTTGCATAAACAGATCCAGTTACTAAGTGAGTTGCCAAAATTTCACCGTTACGATCGATAATATCTGCCCGATTTGATAAAAGTTGTTCTACACGCGTAATTGTCGATTCTGTTTCGGGAGAATGACCTTGAAAAATCATAACATCCACCAAGCGGACACCAATAACCATAAAGGCCAATAAGAAAATTCCCCCCATAGCTAAGGTTCGGTTCCGCGCCGCCTCAAGAATCTTATGATCATGCATAAGTTTTTGCCAAGAATTCAAGTGATACGTCAAAAACTCAAGAGGGCGGCTAATAAAACGCTTCATAATACCTAACGTTTCCCTCTTCGCGTTGGACTAAAGGAGATTTCTTTAATGGCTTCATCAAGAATCATATCCAGTTCAGAATCAGGATTTTTAGGGGTTGGTGTAGCAGCCGAAACCGCAAACTGTACTGCGCCTTGATAAGACTTAGGAATTCTTTTAAAGGATACCAGTTGTTTTGGCGTTACTGTATCAACATCCAGGTGCTTTCTAGCCATGCTTTGTAAAGATGAAGGATTGGTTAGGTGCGCCCACTCTGCTTTTAGGACAGAGACTGACTCTTCGCTTAACCTAATATTGCGATTTAATTGTCGATATTCACTTTCCAAAGTCATCATTTCATACTTCAATTGGAACAATCCAAACCCGATAGCTGCCGTTAATAGACCAACGACGAGTGTGCTCTTACGCATCTGTTCCTCCTTGTTGTCCAGAAGGCAGGCGCACAGCTGCACGCAATCGCGCAGATCTAGACCGTGGATTGACTGAGATTTCTGACTCCGACGGGGCGACGCCCTTAGGATAGAGATCAAAAAAACTTGGCGGAGAGGGTGCTTTCTCTCCGGGTAATAATCTCGACTGTTTGTGTTTACGAACAGCTTTTTCGCGCAAGAAACTTTTCACTATTCTATCTTCTAAAGAGTGAAAAGTGACTGCAACAAGCCGCCCATCAGCACGAAGAAAATCTTCAGCGAACTTTAAACCACGTTCAATCTCTATTAACTCATTATTTACCTTTATACGCAAGGCTTGAAATGTTAATGTGGCGGGATGTTGCGCATCTGGTCGGCCACCAAGCTTTGATTTTATTAGGTTGGCAAGCTCTAACGTGGTTTGAATGGGCTTAACCTTTCTTAATTCCACAATGGCCCGCGCGATGCGGCGTGATCGATGTTCCTCCCCATATGTATAAATAATATTGGCAAGATCTTCTTCGTCATAAGTGTTGACGATATCGGCTGCACTCTCGCCATCGTCGGACATACGCATATCCAACGGCCCATCAAAGCGGAAAGAAAACCCCCGGTCGGGCGTATCAATTTGATAAGACGACACACCAAAATCAAAAACGACACCATCAATTTGGTCAAACTGACTTTGAGCCATCAAGGTTGGCAAGCTGGAAAATACGCCGTGAAAGACGTGGAGACGATCAGGATATTCCTTTTGAAGGTCGCATGCACGGGCTATAGCTGCCGGATCCCGATCCACAGCAATTACCTGGCAATCAGCCTTGTTGAGAATGGCCCGCGTATACCCGCCACCACCAAAGGTACCATCAACATACACAGCACCATCCCTTACCGCGAGTGCATCAAGCATTTCATTTAATAGAACTGGGATATGACTCATCCCTGCCCTCCTTGCTGGCATAATAAGCGCTGACGACGTTGTTCATGATCAGCCGCAAATGCTGTAGGGCACCATAATTCAAATGTTGGCCCCCGGCCCACAAAAGTTACTTGTTCTTGAATTGCCGCATGCTGTAACAAATCTTCAGGGATGGACACGCGTCCCTCAGCATCAAACGATAGCATTCTTGCCTCAGCAAACATCATAGCAGTGTAGTCATGATTTGCACTGGGTATAAAATCGCCTGTTTCGAGCTGTTCACTTAAACGATTAAGGCGATCAACTCCACATCCATCGATGACAGGGCGGTTTAATGACCTAAAAAGAACTATTCCTTGAAAGCTCTGGTTAGATAAAACCGTACGAAAAGGCGCCGGAATCGAAACTCGTCCTTTTTTGTCTATTTTATTCGTAAATGTGGATAGAAATAACGCCACGTGTCCCTCCATTTTCAACATATCATGGGAATATATGGGATACAATGGGATTTTATGGGTATTAATGGGAGGTTAACAGGAAAATACTTCTAAAATTCCTTTTTTCTGAAATGAACTGAGTAGGATAAGATTTTCAATAAGGTGGTGGCCGGCGGGTATCTTTTTTAGTAACACTTAACAATTCGCTTGCATTGGGCTATAAAAAACCCTATATATTGCATATATTACATGTCTCCTTCGTCTAGAGGCCTAGGACACCGCCCTCTCACGGCGGCAACACGGGTTCGAATCCCGTAGGAGACGCCACCCTTTCCAAAATCTTCTTTATAATTTTTTGAATAGACTTAATAGGTTATGAGCAGTTTTCCTTTTCCTACAACCTTTTAATATAGTCGAGTTTACAGTATCTGGAAGTGACAGATTAATTGGATGGAAGTCTTTAACTATAAATAGTTCCCTGGAAGTCTTATCGCTAAGAAGCAGTTCTTTAACTACCAGCTTACAAAATAGAAGATACTAATATAAAAATTGCGAGAAAATATTGGTGCTTTATCAACTTCAGGATATTGAATTCTTATCCAAGCTGAAAAGGCTAAACTTGAATAAATGGGTAAGTTTAGAAGAACTGCGTAAGGTTGTGAGTAACCTTAAAGACCTCTTGAAATAAAATTAGGTTACAGAGATCTTCTATGTTAGCAAGGGAGAAATTTTAAAAGAATTGAGAGAATATGAGGATATTAGCACAGCTAATACTTAAAATGATTTTTGACAGCATTGATTCTCCTAAGCCTTTTTATATTTTTAATTACCTCTAGCTACTAAAACATTTACAGTAGAAATTAAAGTTAAAAAACGTAAAAAATTTAATCTTAATAATAAGAAAGGATAGGCGTCATCAACAGTAAGGGCAAGAAACACCCTTTCTCTTTTACAACTCCGCCATTCTATTTTTAATTAAATCCGCATACAAATCTACCGGTAACAAACCAAAGGATAGAATTGCGTCATGAAATTTCTGCATTTTAAACATATCGCCCATCTCTCGACACAGCTTATCGCGTAAATCCATAATTTTGATGGCGCCATAGCGATAGGACGTTGCCTGGCCCGGAATTTGAAAACTATAACGTTTAGCCTCTGCCGTCGCCATAGAGTCAAAGCCAACTTTTTCTTTCATGAACTTAACCACATCATCAAATCCAATTTGCTGACTGTTCAATTGCGGATCGAGGAACATCCGACCAATGCGTAATAATTGATCTTTAAGAGCTGCCAGTTGAGATTCTAGCGGCATATAATCCGTCATCAAGTACTCCGCATAATGAGCCCATCCTTCAGCATTAGCTGAATTACTAGCAATAATAATCTCTATCAGATTGAGCTTTCCCTCGAGATAAAGCTCTACCATACGGGAAAATTGCAAGTCATGCCCAGGCCGTCCTTCATGGACAATCAAGGGATCTGCTGTCATTGGACTTGAATTGCCTGCCAAATCACACAAAACAAATTCCGGCCAAACCGTTCCGGTATTACCAATAAAATTAGGAGTAATGACATGGGGCACTGGAAACGTCGCTTCTTCTGCAGCCGTCCCTACCCGCATCCGAATAGGTCGACCTGGCAACGTCATTAGGTTATCGCGCTTTATATATTCTTCCATTTGAGCTTGGGCCGCCTCATAGCGCTCCATAACCAATTTTGTATCGACTGAACGGGCTTCCTGTTCTAAAGCCAAAACTATTTTAGCAGGATCAGTTTCGCTCAATTCTCTATCCTGCGCAATTTGAAGTGCCAAATCCTGATAACGCTTATAATAAATATCCCAATCCTTTTTAGCGCGATCAATAAGCTGCTCCGGCGTATCGTAGACACCATAAAGCCTTAAATAAGTAAGATACAACTCCTGCGGTAAAAAGCTTTCCGCAGTGGCAGGGGGACGTAAAGTTGTGGTTACAAACTCCACATAGCGTTGAATCTGGGCTTGAAATTCACTAATCACGTCGGCATGACCATCACCAATTAAGGTTGGAAGTTCCTTTACAATAGCATCAAGCTTTTTAGAATCAATGATATCATCAAGCTGGCGAATAGAGGGATAAAGAATATCTGCGCCACTTTCGGAATATTGATTAATCAGACGTTTCAACTCTGCAATAGCACCATCAATAAAACTGAGAATGTCATCTCCTGGCATCACATAGAATTTAAACCGTTGAGCCACTACATCCGGTTTATACCCCTTAACAATAAGACTGTTTAAGTTTCCAAAAACAAATCCAATGGCGTCAATGGCATCTTGGGGATCCACAAGATTTGGGGGCATAAATAAGCTCACACGCCGATGCTGCTTATTTAAATCCATCATTTTAATATAGTCTTCAACGATTGAAATCGTTAACTCTATTTCGCGACGCTGCAAAATAGTTGCTTCCTTTAAAGCAGAACGGTGCTCATTAAGACTCGTTAATAAAGCTTCATATACCATCTTCCAAGTATCTGTAAAACCGATTGTCATGAGCGTCCCAACGGTCGCAAACTCAGACAAGCCTGCATCACATTTAACCTCAACGGGGCTGTGACTTAAGAAATCCATCGCAATGGCATTGCATATTTCCTGATTTGTTGTTGTGCTAGCTTTCCGGCCAGTCTCGTCGGCGGCATAGGTGATTGGAGTTAAATTTAGCATTGTTGCCCCTACTAACAAATTTAATAAAATGTTCCTCAATATTAATGTTTTTCTTCATCAGATGAAACTAAATTTGTTTTTAATCCAAAATTACGCTTGCTTGTATAATATGCAATCAAGCCATTCATATCTCTAATACTTCCAGTTAATATAATGTCTAGACTAGCAGATGTTCCCTGAACACAAGCAAAACTGAATGGTCTGTTAATTGTGATCTCTTTTATAGACTGCTTGACCATAGGCCCTACCCTATCAATCACAGCTGTTGGTGCTCCTCCTGTAATCCCTTGGTCATCCCATTCAATAGTGGCAACTTGCTTTGCTAAAGCTAATGTTAGACCTTTTATGTTGGGCTTAAGAATCGAAATTTCGGAAGATAAAGTTTTTATGAGGTCATGCGTTGAAGTAACATATCCATTTGGGATTGTCAGCATAACTTGCTGCTGAACCTTATTTTGCTGATAATGAAAAATTTCAGACAATGTTAAAGGACTTGTTATATAGCCATTTTTGGCTAGTTTAAAGATCATGCTTAAGTCGTGTTCACTTGTCTCTAATTCCACAAAGTATGACTGATCTGACTCATAAAAATAACAACCAACAGAACCATAACTTGCCCTTACATTAAAAACAGTTGCGTCAGAAAATTTAAACGATAGCGCCTCGGCTTTCTTTTTTAACGGATATTTCCAGGCAGTTCCGACAATAACTGTATTCAGTAAAACTAACTCAGCATTTGCAGGCACATCGGTGACCTGAATAATTTCGCTGACAAGACCTTGCGTTTCATCTTCTATGGTTTTATTGACGAGGCTTGCTGTTTCAGCTGCGTTTGAAAAATTAGTTTTCAATACAATATTTTCTACATCCATGAGTTGTTTTAGCATGGGTTCTTTTAGAGAAATTGCATTATCTAAAATAATATAGGAGAGGCATTCAATTGCTGGTGATAATTCTTTTGGACCTTTATCCGATTGCTCTAAGGATACTTGCGGGTCTTTTTTTATAGCGGGAAAAATTAATTGAAGGGCTTTTAAAGTTTTAGATGCCCCAAGTGGGCTAAAAATATAATTTCTATCTTGTTCTGATGGTATTAAATCAAGGGAGCCATCTTCCCCCGATAATGGTTCACGAGCACAGCACGTTGCTATTATAGTCAAGGGTACAAGGATTTGTTTCATTATAGTTTCCTTTCTTTAAACTCAGGTTTTGTGTTGTTAAAGCTCCTATAAGGGTGATGGGATTACTTTGAAAGTACCTTACAAATTCACGAGGACTTTGCAGGGGACTTACCTCTCCCTGCTGATCCAACATAGATCTAATGATCTACACTTAAGTTCCAAAAATAAGTCAACTACAGCTGCACAATCTATTTATCTTAAGGGGATTGTGGCTTGATGGACTAAAACTCTAATATAAGAAACGGCGTTGGCTATTTAGTCGACCGTGCCGTTGCTTTAGTTGCATCCGCTGATTCACAAACACATTCATCCGATGCATAAAGGGTTAAGGTTCCATCCTCCCCGGAAAACAATCCCTTCCCCTCTTTTATAGCATTAGGCTCTGGCAGCAATTCAGGCTTATAATTCCCTGAACATGCAACCAGGCTTATAGTCGCCATTAAGATAAAGTAAACCTTAGAATTTGACACGGGTACCTACCAATACAACAACGGCATTTTTATAAGAGGCAAAAGGTTGTTCAAAATGGTATTCTCGCGCCGAAAAATAAACTTCTGTACCTGCGGAATCAAAATTCTGAACAATTGTAAGAGCATAACTCTTAGCTCTTTCATTATTTGCAAGATTGAGATTGGTTTCAAGCAATGTATTCGCTTTAGAATAACCCCAATCAATGGCAAAAGCGGTTTTTCCACAATTGATAAACTTAGTCTGATAACCTGCTTTCAGGAACCAGAAAGTTGCTTGTTTGCGTTTTAGCTGTTTAACAGCTGACTTCATACGATATTTTTCAATACCGCCCGCTGCCCCAAAACTAAATCCATTATTATAGATTGCAAAGGACCCATGATAGGTATGATGACAGCGTGATTGAGTAGCATTATTGACGGTAACCGTGCTAAATGGCTGATAGGTATGAGCAATTGCAGCACCGACTTTGGTTTTTCCAAATTTAGCAGCGTATTTAATACTTTGGTCAGACTGATCGCCGTTTGTATGAGTTAATCCAATGACCACTCCTTTAAAAGATGGAGAATCATAACGAATCCGATTGGCCCGTTGCAAACCATCCATATTTCTGAATGCATCAGAGGCAATTCTCTGATTGGCTGATGTCCGCAACTTTTTGTTATAGAATCTAAAACCACCTAAATTATTAGAGGCTTCGGAGGCATTACTGATTGCCGTTGTTCCAGAGAAATCAACTTCGGAAACTCCGTCACTTGAAGTCGATCCTTTACCAATAAATAATGTACCAAAGGTGTCATGCTTAAAAACAGCCTCGAGCCTGCGGTTACGCACAATTGGACTCGTATCACCATAAGCCGAGCCTATGGGCGCAGACCCAATATCTGCATCAGCAGCAGCAGATTGAACTCCATCTGTTAACTCAGTTTCGATCACAGCCTGAATTTGAAATTTGGAGTTAATGTTAGATTGACCTGTAATATTGACGCGACTAGAACTTGCCGTGGAATCTAAATGCTCAATGCGACTCTGGTTGCCGTTATTGCGATAAGCAACAAAACGGTTAATTTGGCCACTTAACTTAACAGAACTTTTAGGATTGCCAGAAGTTACAAGTGACTTTGGAAGCTTTTCTGGGACCAAGGCCGGCTTAGGCTCCCTAAGAGCGCTCTCTTCAAGTTTCTTAATTTTAGTTTCAAGTTTGGCGAGACGAGTCTGAGTCCTATAGTCTGGCGAATAATTTGGAGCAGCATCGCGTTTTGGTTTTACAATTTTAGCCTGATGAGGTGCACACTTTACTTTCTTTTTGCACTTTTTAGCCTCGGCAGAAAAGGGGATACATACTGTCACCGTGACCAAAAAGTACTTAATAAAATTGTTCATCAAAAATGCCAGCTATAACGTCTATGAATACAATTTTATTAAAAATAAGTTAATTTCGCAAACTTTATTGATGAATAGTTAATAAACTTAGGCTTGCTCAAGAAGATTGGAAATAAACTTAAAAGCTGGTAGTAGGCCCATAGCCTCCCCCCCTTCTGGCTTGCCGGGGGTTGAAGATAAGTTCCATGCCATGTGATCAATGTGGATCCAATTGATGTCTTTTTCAACAAACTGCTCTAGGAATAATGCTGCCACTATCGCCCCACCATAGGACGACTTACCTGTACTGCTCAGATCGGCGATGGGTGATTTTAATAATTTTACATACGGTTTATGCAAGGGCATTGGCCACAAGGGTTCTTGCATTTCACAACCTGCTGCAAGCAAAGCATCAGAAATTTCTTGGTTATTGCTAAAAACTGCAGGCAGCTCTGTCCCAAGAGCAATGCGGGCAGCTCCGGTTAAAGTCGCAAAATCAATAACCAGATCTGGCTTGCTTTGACAAGCTTCGTACAATGCATCACAGAGAATTAAGCGTCCTTCAGCATCAGTATTCCCAATTTCAACAGTTAGCCCTTTACGCGTTTTAATGATATCCATAGGATGCATAGCATTGCCACTGACGGCATTTTCAACAGCGGGAATCAACAGATGTAAGGAGATAGGCAAATTGAGTTTCATAATCATCATGGCAAGCGCTAATGCATGGGCAGCACCCCCCATATCCTTTTTCATCATAAACATTCCAGCCGACGGCTTAATATCCAGCCCACCGGAATCAAAGCATACCCCCTTGCCCACAATGGCAATTGATTTTTTAGCCTGAGGATGGGACCATCGCAAATCTATAAGACGTGGGGCAATTTCTGCAGCTTTCCCCACTGTGTGGATTGCAGGAAATTCGTGCTGCAATTCGTCACCTAAAATAATCTTGAGCTGCGCCCCAAAGTTAGCCGTCGCCGTTTTAACAGCATCCGCTAGGGTGACAGGCGTCAAATCGCAGGCCGGAGTATTGATTAGATCCCGCACTAAAGTTATAGCGTCTTTTGCAGTTTCAACCCAATTTCTGTTAACTGCAGACGGCCAAACTAAAATGACCTGCTTTTTGTTCTTTTGTTCTTTATACCGGGTAAACTGATAGGATGCCAATGCCCAAGTTAAGCATGCTAAGCTTTGATCAAGATCACCCCAATCATCAATTTGGTAAGTACCACTCGGTAGCTTACCAGCAAGACTAGCGAATTGCCACGGTGTCTCATCAAGCCCCCAGAAAATTTCGTCAATTTGGCCCTCACCATTCGGGACCAATAAGATTGATGAAGGCATTGCCTTAAACTCATGTTGCTCTACCCATGTCTGAACATAGAGTGGCCGATGTTTTAGAAGATCAGATAAGGTGGATGGATTACATAACCTTATTGGTGTGACTGTGCTAGCGGACTCAGTAAAGCAAGTGTTTAGCATTTTATAAAAAATAAAGGGACTTTATATTATATTGAATCTATATCTTAAATTTGTCATGCTTTTTTATGTTTTTTAGCTCTTTATTTTAAATATTCAAGCCCTGTTAGCCTGTTGAACATCGCTTTCTGATGAATCTGCCGTATCGGATAGAATACCATTTAACAGAATAACTGATGGTACCAGCGCTGCAAAACAGAACAAGAACAATACGGACCAAGACACTTGATCAGCAAGCCAGCCGGCCATAGCCGAGGTGCCCACACGGCACAAAGACCCAAATGAGTACAGTAATGTAAAATGCGATGCTGTATGTGGTTGGGTACATAACCCTGATAATAAAGCAATGAATATGGTTGATGTCATGCCCGAACACAAGCTTTCTGATCCAACTGTAATCATCAGAATGTTAGAGTCATGGCCACTTAGGCTTTGAATTGTAAACATTAAAGCAGAAACGGCCTGCAAGACAGCACACATAGTAGCTGACTGGTATATACCTAGACGTTGAATCATCAAGCCCCCAATTAACCCACCAATAACCATCAATGTAATACCAAAAAGCTTTGATACATTGGCAAATTCTAGCTTACTGAACCCCAAATCGCATAAAAAGGGAGCACTCATCGAATTCAAAACTGTGTCAGTCATCTTAAAAAAGAAAATAAAGGCCAGAATCATCCATAGCTTATCTTTATGAGCAAACTGACGAATGGGTAATATAAAAAATGAAGCCAATCTTTTAAGAAAATGATGCTGTCGGCCAGAAAAATCTGGCTTAACAATAGTTGTAGAAATTGGCTCAGGAATAATACAGGTAAGACCAAGAGAAAGAATGCTTAAGAATGCCATAATATGATAGGCATGCTGCCAGCTGAATATAGCAGCCAGGTAAAGAGCACCTGCTCCTGAAATTAACATTCCAAACCGAAAACCAATGGTTTCAAAAGCAGCAGCAGTTCCACAGTTTTTAGCCGATATTGTTTCAATTCGATAAGCATCAATGATAATATCTTGCGTTGCCGAAAAGACAGCAACCAAAGTAGCTGTTACGCCCAGCTGTAACAAATTTTCTGCAGGGCTACAAAATCCCATCGCAAACAAACTGAAGGTCAATAAAACTTGGGAGACTAATAACCACGACCGTCGCTTTCCCCACCGCTTTGTCAAAAACGGAATTCCTACATAATCGACCACCGGCGCCCAAATAAATTTAAAACTATAAGGTAAACTGACGATCATGAACAAGCCAATCGCCGTATTCGTGGCTCCGTCTTCAGCTAGCCAATAACTTAAGGTGGATAGAGTCAATAAAAAGGGAAGTCCACTTACAAACCCCAAAGCCAATATTCTAACAATCCGTATATCCACGCTTTGGAACAGATGATGAAGGGTTGCGAATGTTTTGCACTTCTTGATTATCAAGGATTAGCCTCAGCTTCGCGCTCGTAAGCCAGATTATATCAATTATTTCACAAGAGTGCTAAGGAAAAGTAAAAAATCTCAGCCATTCGTTCCTATATTTAAATAATTGAAGAATAGGCTTTAAGGGCACCTTCCCCGGTCTTGATCCCCAATCAAGTTGAGGACAGGCCCGGGGTCTCGAGATCATATAAGTGGTTGTTTGTCAGCGCGAGTTCCCGGCTCTTCGGCCGGGAAAAGAAAGTTTTTTGTAACTTTTTCACCAACCTCCTCCTTTTTCCGGACAAGCGCAGCACGATCTGGAATCTCGAAATCACATAAATCATCATTTATCAGCTAGAGTTTCCGGCGCTTCGGCCGGGAAAAGAAAGTTTTTTGTAACTTTTTCACCAACCTCCTCCTTTTTCCGGACAAGCGCAGCGCGATCCGGAATCTCGAAATCACATAAATCATCATTTGCCATCTCAAGTTCCCCGCTCTTCTGCCAGGAAAATGGCCTCTCTAAACAATAAGTACTCCCACCTTACGCTTACTTCTCTACACAAGCTGTCCTGCTTTAATTTCAATGATCCGGTCCATCTTTTTAGCCAAGTCAGAATTATGGGTTGCAATTAAAGCTGACATTCCTGTCTCCCGTACCAGCTGCATCATCTCACCAAAAACGATATCGGAAGTGGCATAGTCTAAATTGCCTGTCGGTTCATCAGCTAAGAGAATTTTAGGAGAATTTGCTAAAGCCCGCGCAATGGCTACACGCTGTTGTTCCCCACCGGATAACTTTTTAGGACGGTGCTCTAATCTATGGGACAATCCAAGTTTAACGAGTAAATCTTTCGCCTTTAAACGCGCCTGCGCTGCAGACGTATTGGCTATAAGTTGAGGAACCATAACATTTTCAACAGCAGAGAACTCGGGTAATAAATGATGGAATTGATACACAAATCCAACATAGCGATTCCGTAAATGAGTTCGTTCCGTATCGGATAACTGCACTGTATCTTTACCAGCCATAATAACGCGACCGGTGGTGGGTGGCTCTAGTAATCCCGCAATCTGCAACAAGGTAGATTTACCTGCTCCACTATGCCCGACTAACGCCACAATTTCTCCACTTTGAATTTGAAAATTAATGTTTTTTAGAATCTCTAAAGTTTCCTCTGCTTGCTCAAAAGTTCGGGTGATAGAATCTAAAATTAATGTTGTTTGGGTCATTGTCTCAAAGCCTCCACGGGATCAAGGCGCGCCGCTCGCCAGGATGGGTACAGGGTCGATAGGAAAGTAAGAATTAATGCTGTTACAACTGTGATGGTTACATCAAGTGGATCAAGCTTACATGGAAGCTGTGTTAAAAAATAAATTTCTTCATTAAACAGATTGGTTCCTAGTAAAGACTGTAATCCCTGACGAATAGATTCAATATTTAAAGCAAATGCTAAGCCCACTGTCAGCCCCAAAGCCGTACCAACTAACCCCAAGGTTGATCCTGTTAAAAAGAAAATGCGCATCATACTTTTCTGGCTGGCACCCATGGTTCGCATAATCGCTATATCCCGAGTTTTATCTTTCACAAGCATAATCAAACTCGACAAAATATTGAAGGCAGCGATTAGAATAATAAGCGTCAAAATAATAAACATCACATTGCGTTCAACTTCGACAGCTTGAAACAAAGTATTGTTAGAGTTTTGCCAATCAAAAAGCTGATAGCCTTGACCAATCGTATTTTGAATCTGAAAGGATCGCTGACCAACCTTATCAGGATTATCCACAAACACATCCAAGTTTGTGACACCATCCCCCAAGCGGAAAAAAGATTGAGCCGATGCTAAGGGAATAAAAATAACGCCAGAATCATATTGAAAGACACCCGCCTTAAAAATTGCCGCGACTACAAAGGATTTTTGACGCGGTAAAGTTCCAAAAGCCGAGGCGGTTCCTTCTGGACTCATTAAACTGATTCGATCGCCAACAACAATACCAGTTTTGCGGGCAAGAGTAACACCAATAGCCACCGTTTCAGTTTTCACATCGTCATGTTCAAAAACACCAAATTGATCAAGGGTTCCATCCACAATATTATTCTTAATAAAATCGCGCTTCTTAAGATCTGCAGGGCGCATCCCATGCACCTGAACGCCGCGCGCTTGGGCACGATACATTAACATCGCCTGCCGTTCTATCTCCGGATAAACTTGGACTACGCCTTTAACCTTCCGCACAGCATCCGCCACCTTATCAAAATCATCAAAAGGACGATTGATCGCATTGATAGCCACATGGCCATTCATACCAATAATGCGTTGCAATAACTCTTGCCGAAAACCATTCATGACAGCCATGACGATGATTAGTGTTGCAACTCCCAAGGCAATGCCAATAAAAGAAAACCAAGCAATAACAGAAACAAAACCTTCTTGCCGTGATGATCGCAAGTATCGAAATGCAATCATCCGTTCAAATTTTGAAAACATAGTCATCTATCTTTAAAATTATTCTAACCAAATTATAAGGCAGGATTGACCATTTATGAAGCTAATAGTTGTCGGACATTAAGATTATGTATATTTTCCACATTTTTTAAATGACTATCTTAGACCGAAAACTCTTTCTTATCTCCCCCCACAATCAAACAAAAAAATCGACATAATTCGTCTAAACAGTTATACTAGATATAAAAATTAAATTTTAGGAATATGACAATGACAAAAACTGGATTAATGGCTGGTAAAAGAGGCGTCATTATGGGTGTGGCCAATGACCACTCTCTTGCTTGGGGAGTTTCTCAGGCTCTTGCCGCTCAAGGGGCGGAACTTGCGTTTACTTATCAAGGCGAAACTTTGATGAAGCGCGTCTCTCCTTTAGCAGCAGAACTTGGCTCTGATTTTATGATTGAATGCGACGTTTCGGTCGAGGGTGATATCGCCAAAGCGTTTGAAACAATTGGAAAAAAATGGGGCAAGGTTGACTTTGTTGTTCATGCCATTGCTTTTGCTGATAAAAACGAACTCAAAGGCAATTACCGCGACACCAGCCGCAGCAACTTCCTTAATTCGATGAATATTTCCTGTTATTCCTTCACAGAAACATGTCGAGAAGCTGCCAAATATATGAAAGAAGGCGGCTCCTTGCTAACCTTAACGTATTATGGTGCAGAAAAAGTCGTGCCTCATTATAATGTTATGGGTGTCGCTAAAGCAGCATTAGAAGCAAGCGTTCGCTATTTAGCAGCCGACTTAGGAACCGAGAGTATCCGCGTTAATGCTATTTCTGCAGGTCCAGTTAAAACTTTGGCTGCAGCCGGGATTGGTGATTTTCGCTACATCTTAAAATGGAATCAATTTAATTCTCCTTTGCGTCGTAACACCACTCTTGAGGATGTAGGGGGCGCCGGCGTTTACTTATTAAGTGATTTGGCTGCTGGTGTCACCGGGGAAATACACCATGTCGACAGCGGTTATAACATCATTGGTATGAAAGCAATTGATGCACCAGACATTACACTAGAGTAGTTTTCTATGCCCGGGAACACCATTGGACAAGCTTTTACTCTAACCACGTGGGGTGAGAGTCATGGTACAGCCATTGGGGGTGTCTTAGATGGTGTTCCTCCTGGCTTTCCTTTAGATATAAAGAAAATTCAACAAGCATTGGACCGTCGCAAACCAGGCGGACACCATAGATTAACCTCAGCTCGTCAAGAATCTGATCAAATTCATATTCTGTCTGGGGTGTACGAAGGTAAAACGTTAGGAACCCCTTTATCTTTTTTAATTTATAATACAGATCAACGGTCTGGCGATTACGATCCCTTTAAGAACATTTATCGTCCTGGCCATGCGGATTACAGTTACACCATGAAATATGGTCACGTGGATCACCGTGGAGGCGGACGCGCCTCAGCCCGTGAAACAGCCATACGAGTTGCCGCAGGCGCAATAGCCCACCAAATTCTGCAATTGTCTTTCCCCACCCTTCAAACAACAGCTGCCGTTATTCAGCTAGGAACTCAAAAACTTAGCTCAACCTGGCTGGGACATCCTTATCCGGAAAATCCTTTATTTTGCCCTGATGAAAAAAGTACACAATCATGGACTCCTTATCTGCAAGACATAAAGAATCAAGGACGATCAGTGGGCGCCTTAATTGAGGTTCACGTGAAGAATATGCCGTCTGGATTGGGAGAACCTGTCTATGACAAGCTAGATGCAGATCTTGCTAAAGCATTGATGAGTATTAACGCCGTTAAAGGTGTGGAAATCGGAGAGGGTTTTGGCTGTGTAACATCAGAAAACGGATATGATGAACTCTCAGCAGAGACGGCTTCAAAGCATCTGACTAATAAAGCTGGAGGAATTGTGGGCGGCATTTCGACCGGTCAGGACATTATTTGTCGAGTTGCTTTAAAACCTACAAGTTCGACGCCACAATCACGTAAAACGTTAACAAAAGATGAAATTCCTGTAGATGTCTCCATTACCGGCCGACATGATCCATGTGTTGGTATTCGGGCTGTTCCAATTGTGGAAGCCATGGTAAGTTTAGTTATTATGGATCATTTTCTAAGATGGCAAGGCCAGTGTGGCAGCAAATTTAGAAAATAGAGATCAGAACTATAGGGGGAAACATGTTTAAGTTTATTCGTCGTGCTTTGGGGTTGATTTTTTCAACCATTGGCTTTGCTGTCGTGGTTATTCTTATCATTGGCTATATGAAATTTGTCCGATCAGCTCAGGAAGATCCTGATTCTGACCCAATGACAGATAATTCTGTTTTGCAACTTGAAGTCGGTGGCTTACCCATAAAAGATTTTAATTTACCAACCAGTCTCTTATCCCAACTACAAAAATACCGCACCCAATCATTAATTGAATTAGTAGAATTGGTGAATGAAGCAAGGACAGATTCCCGTGTTAAAGCGATCAGCCTATCCATCGTTGGCAACACCCTAAGTGCTGCTCAAGCAGAAGAATTACGGACTGCCTTAGAAGAATTTCGTAAAGCAGGCAAAAAAATTTACGCCTTTGCGTATGCCTTTGGCGATAACTCTAATGGAACGTCTTCTTATTATTTAGCTTCTGTTGCGGATAAAATTTATATGCAACCGCATGGCGCTGTCAGTATCATTGGGGCATCCTTAGAATCCTTTTTCTTAAAAGATTTCTTGGATGAGTTTGATATTACCGTACAAGCAGCACGGCGGAATGAACAAAAAGGTGTTATTGACAGATTTACCCGGACCGATTTTACCCCTGAAGTCAAAGAAAATCTATATAGTGTTATTTCATCAATTTTGTCTCATATCCAAGATGCTTCAGCAAAAGGCCGTGGTTTAGATAAAGAAACCTATGTAACCTTGATGAATACAGCACCTCATCAGGATCGCCAAGCCATTCAAACTAAATTATTGGATGACCTTATTTATCGCGACCAAGTGCGCGATAAAATTAAGGTAGAACTCGGCAATAATGTTGCATTCGTTACGGAGAAAGGCTATTCACCTCAAGGCAAACGCCCTCAGTCAAAAAATAAAATTGGCGTCATTTTGCTTGAAGCAGAAGTTCCACCGTCAGGAAGTACAGCTTTGACAATGAATGATCCTTATGCGCCTGAATCTCTGGATAAATCCTTTGAAATGGCGCTCAAAGATCCAGCAGTGAAAGCAATTGTTTTCCGCGTCAATACACCGGGCGGAGCAGTTTCAGGAGCCGAAACCATCTATAGGGCTGTCAAGCGCACTGTTGATAAAGGCGTTCCTGTCATTATTTCTATGGGCAGCGTCGCCGCCTCTGCGGGTTATTATATGGCAGCACCAGCTACAAAAATCTATGCGAATGCGATGACTTTAACAGGCTCAATCGGCATTGCCATGGCAAAACCAAATATTGGCAAAGCAACCGAAAATTATGGCATCACCTGGGATCGCGTTCAAATTGGTGATAATGCTGGCATGTGGTCAATGACACAAGATTTTAACGAAGCTGCTTGGAAAAAGGTGCAAGAAAGCCTTGATATCTTTTATGCAAACTTTACCCAAACAGTAGCAGAGGGACGCAAACTTTCCGTGGATAACGTGAAATCTATTGCCGGCGGGCAAGTATGGTCGGGACTCCAAGCCAAGGAAAATGGCTTGGTTGATGAAATTGGTGGATTCTTTGCAGCTATGGATGAAGCTAAAAAAATTGCAAACGTTGCTGACACCGAAGATCCCAATATTGTCATCTTTAACAGAGTTAATGTTGGTCTTCCCTTACTATTCTCTCTTTTGGGGGAAGAATCTATTGCCATCATTAAACAAGCGATCGGTATCAATACAGAACTTAGTCATACAACGGCCACAACTCGCGTACGGTTGGTTATGTAAATTAATACAGCTCTGAGAATCCATTTGCCCCTCGAGCTCTTTGGCTCAGGGGCTTTTTTAATAGATAATAAAAAGCCCCCTCTATTGATAAAAAATTAAAAATAATAAAAAAGTATTGCATAAATAAAAGTCCATTCCCATATGTATATTGAACACAGGAATACCGCAGGTTCGAGATCATAACCCTCTGAAACCCTCCCGAATCTGTGGCTCTGAAAGTGGTTTTTATCCCTCCTCCTAAAACCGCTTTCCAACAATAAAAATGGACGACCTTATACCCTCCTCGTGGATCGTCTAATAAAAACTATAAGGGCTCTGAAATTCAGAGCCCTTTTTTTGTACTGGGGCAGCAGAACAATAGCCATCCATTGAATGCTATTAATTCAGAAAACAACCTATAAATAAGATGCCCTCCACCCTAAAGAAATTAAATATCTTTTATTATTTAGAACAATCAGTCACGGAAAAGGGAGGGGGTAATGGTTCTAAGGAGTAAAAAATAAAGGCTCTGAAATTCAGAGCCTTTTTTATCCGTCTTACTCCTTAGAACATTTTTTAGGATGTTCTAAGTAAGTATGATTTTTTTTATCTCAAATTGATTTCTCTAACATTAATTAGCATGAGCGACCATATTAAGAATGTTCACAGCTTGACTTTGATTTGATGTAGGGGAACAGGGTGAGCGCGGAGAAAGGGCAAGAGATAAAAAAACGCTTGTGGAAGGTGGGCTTATTTTAAGCTTGTCCCGTGTTGTGCCCGAAGATTGAGACTTCGATAGTGGCCTCTTAGCATTGTAAGTAGAAGCCATGTCTGCGTCACTCTCGCCTCCGCTTGAGTCCGAAGATTGAGACTTCGATAGTGATCTCTTAGTCAATGACCCTACCTTGCTAGTAAAACTTTTTAGCGGGGAGGCAAAAAATTTCGAAAAGGGATTATCAAGGTTAAAAGGGGCTCTGTTTTCCTTATCAAGATCGAGCTCTCTTCCATTAGAGGGAGAGGATGAATATTCAGTAGTAAACTTACCATATCGAGGGGAAATGAGTCCATTTATACAAGACTTATATGGCTCTCTGTGATTGTTATTTGAATCCTTAAACTGTGTAGAGTCATCAACTTTATCACCCGTTATCAAGACAGTTATAGAAGCAGGCACTTGAGAATTCTTCTTCGTACGCTCATCACGTTCAGAAGGAAGATGGAGAACCTCTACATCCCCTTCTTTGCTACTCTCAACATCTGTCGAAGAAGGAGCCATTGGGTCCTTCATTTCTCCCCTTTCATACAAATCTTTCTCATCAATCATGTGTTCGACGGAGGGATAAACCATATTGCTAATTGGTTTTCCTTCCCTCAACCTTAATTTGATCTCGCTAGAAGAGTAAGAGCGACAAAAGGGGGTGGGCTCAAGGAAACAATTAACAGGCTTACCCACAAAAGAATCCATAAATTGAATCCCCTCAGGAGCATTATCTCTTAACGCTATGACATAACTTTCCACGGGCAAAGCATCCACTGCACCGTAGGTGGTGTCACGACGCTCGGGAGAAATGACGGTACCCCCCATAAAATTAGGTACATTCTCTTGCATTTTTTCATAAAAAGTCTGGGGGATATCGGACCCTATTATCCCCTTAAATTTTAATCCAGGAATTTTGACAACAATATCTTTACTATTTGGGCTTTGCCGTTTAGCAAATACCTCTTGGATTTTAGCTGGTGACAAACGGGTCACAATAACACGAGGATCATCTTTAAAGACTGCGAAAATCATATCCAAGCGTATCTTAACGTCAGTTCGTTTTTTAAGATCATCTCCACCCCAAATAGGGCACATGAGGGTATAATTACAAATATTTCTTTCAATAATTTGTGTAGCAACCTCTTTATGCCCTTTATGCATTGGATCAAATGACCCGAGATAATAACCGACTGTTACTGGTCCCTCTTGCATATCCCTCAAAAAAAATTCAGCTACCGCTTGGTTAATCACACCCTCTTCAAAATTCCGGCTTGGCCAGACGTCATCTTCTATAGTAGTGACTTCCCCTTCTTCATCCGCTGTATCAGGAGAAACGTCTTCATCCATGTCGTCAGGTCCACCTTCTTCCACCGTTAATAGAGGTTCCTTGAAGGAGCACTTTACTGGCACTAGAGCAGGAATCGAATCTGCTTCTTCCATGGGAGTTGAGAAAGTACAAGTCTCTGGGCTTATCATGCTTTCGCTACCAGCTTTTTTATACTTCCCCTCTATAATATCTTCTAAGACCACAGCTTCGGCACTATTTATCAGCCCGATACCCAACGTTAAGTATTTCAATAAATTCATGTTGATCGTCTTTCCTTAAAAATTTATTTTAAAGAGAAATTACAACAAATTTTATGGAATTGATAGCATTTATTACTATAAAAAAAATTATTTTATTAAAGATTTTATTTTATTGATTTATAAAGATTTTTTAAGGATAAATTCTTGTTAATGAATTCTTAATCATGCTTATTATGAAGATTATCTATACTTTTTAAAGAAGATACGGCCACTTATTTTGTCTTGAGGGGTGGCCGTTATGCTATTTAATGATACCTATCGGGCAGAAAGCCGCCTACTTGACTGCTCCACAATTGTTTATAAAGTCCATCCTGATTCAATAAATCTTCATGCGATCCATCTTGGACAATCTGTCCTTTGTTAAAGACCAGAATACGATCCATTCGCAATAAAGTTGACAATCGATGAGCTATTACAATTGCTGTCTTGCCGTGCATCGCTTGCAATAATGAATCTTGGATATAGCTTTCAGTTAATGAATCCAATTGAGAGGTTGCTTCATCTAAAATTAAGATAGGAGCATCCTTCAAAATGGCACGCGCAATTGCAATCCGCTGCCGTTGCCCGCCCGATAATTTGACTCCTCGCTCTCCTACCATTGTTTCATATCCTTCTTTAAGACGAGAAATAAAATCATGAGCACAGGCTTTTTTAGCCGCCTCTATAATCTCTGCCTCGGTAGCTTCAGGACGTCCATAACTAATATTTTCCCGTAAAGTCCGGTGAAATAAAGAGGGGTCCTGGGGGATCATACCGATTGATTGATAAAGAGTATCGAGCATTACTTCTTTCACTGACTGATCATCGATGGTAATTTTGCCGTCGGTTACTTCGTAAAGACGCAAGATTAAATTGGCAAAAGTTGTTTTACCACTGCCAGAATAACCCACCAATCCTACTTTTTGTCCTCTTTCAATGGTCACAGATAAATCTTTAAACAAGGGATCGACGGCTTTATAACAAAAGGTAACGTTCTGAAACTTGATGATCCCACGGTTAACAACCAAAGGTTTAGCATCGGCCACATCCGTGATTTCAACAGGTTGTAAGAGTACTCTCAACGCCTGGGAAATTTTCCCATAACATTTTGTAAACTGAGAAAATTGCCAAGTTAATTGCCACAAAACATCAACAATCCCCACATTTAAAGAAATTACCAACGCAAAATCACCAACTGTTATTACCCCCAATTCACGCTTTTTCAAAAGAAAATACATGTTAAGAGCTAAAGTAAAGACAAAAGAGTAACCATAGGCAAACCACACCCAGAAATAATTCCAATTGAGGCGCTGCTCTGCCTGCGCAGCATCCTCAAAACCTGCGGACATATACGCATACTCATACTTTCTGCGCGCAAACAAGCGCACAGTCATAATATTTGATAAAATGTCAACTATTCGTCCTGTATTGATCGACCCGCACTCTGACCATTTATCTGAAAGCTGAGTTAGACGGTTAGCAATAATCAGCGACAAGAAGATAAAAAACACTGTCCACCCTATCATCAAGTAAGCAAAAACAGGATTAACAGTCCACAGCGTATAGGTTGCTATAATTAACATCAAAAAATGACTAAAAAATCGATCAATCACAATCTGAATAATTTCAGGAACATACATCGTTAAATCATTAATTTTATTGGCCAAGCTTCCCGAAAACTGATCTTGGAAAAATGTATGGCTTTGCTTGAGCAGGTTACTGATATAGCGCTGCCCGACATATTTGCGCATTTCTGGGATCATCTTGACTGATACTAAGTATTCATACAGGCGAAATACTGTCGACATAAAAAAAGACAAGAGTACGAATAAAATGGCGGGTGTTCCAACCGCTTGGAAAATATTTTTAGGTTGATCCGTTATCCTATCAATAATTAATTTTTGCAAAAACGAGTGGAGAGAAACATCCACTGCCCAACAAATTGCTAAAAAAAGCATAAAAGCAATCGATAATTTATACCGACCTGTCGCATCTAATATACAGGCAAATACATGCCAGGCCTTGATTTTCATCATGGCAATTCTCCATCACAAAACAGGATAATAATAGTCAACAGGTTATATTTCCCATTGACGAGGATAAATTTTATAGAATTTTAATTATCAAGGAAGGCAGACTCCCTATTTATATGATCAACAAATTAGAACGGAAGTTTGACTATATCAGGATAAAGTTAGAGTAAGCAACCGTAAAAATTAATAGATTTTATACTTATTGTAACAAAGTATAACTTCTATTTTGTTAATTGATTCGTAGCAAGTTCTGCCAAAATCTCTGTTGCCATCACGGAATGACGCCTTGTGGTTGCTACTAAGCGATCTGCGGCTTGCCCGGCCAAATATATGCCGACACAAGCGGATTGGTCGGGGCTAAGACCTTGCGCCAAATAACCAGCAATCAGACCAGCCAAAACATCCCCACACCCAGCCGTTGTTGCCGCTGGGTTCCCCGTAGTGTTTACATATATTTGACCATCTACGGTATAAATATGGGAAGGAAATCCTTTCAAAAGAATAGTGCAGCCCCATTTAGCTGCTAATTCTTGCGGAGAAAGAGCAGGGTTATATTCAAAACTCTTAAGCAATTGCTGCCATTCTCCCTGATGCGGTGTTAAGAGCCAACGACCGTGGCTATGCTGTATCAGAAAATTTTCTCCCAATTGCCCTAATATTGATAACCCATCGCCATCAATAACACACGGCAGCTCTGTCATGGACAACATACTTTTAAGAAGATTACTTAAAGAGGCATGACGGCCAATGCCTGGTCCTAATAGAATTGCTGATGATTTTTCTTTTATTACTAGAAAATTTTCCACGCTATCTACAATGGATAATACGCCATCATGCTCCTTGATCATATAAGGAATCACTTCGGCTGGGATTGATCCAATAAGTGGCCATAGACTTTCCGGTAACAACGCATAGACACCCCCCGCCCCTGCTTGAGCTGCCGCATGACAACAGAGCCGAGCCGCTCCCGGATACTGAAAGGACCCAACAAATGTCGTTACAAAACCATTCTTATATTTATGAGCAGCAGAATCTCGCTTAGGAAAACAGCCTTGAACAAACTGATATGTAATAGGTTGAATCATGTAAAAAATCCATAAAAACTAAGGATACACCTTTTATTTTATTCGATATCATAGCGATCGCCTAAATACCCTAAATATTGAACATGCTTTTTAACCCAGTCAGAAAACTTCATTTTGTCCCAACCATCATCAGCATGACGATACTCATAAAAAACTTGAATAAGCTTTGCGCGATCATTTGCATAACGTTGCTTCCATGCCTGGCCAATTTTTGGACGAACGGTGGCGAAATCAGTTCCCCCAATCGCTTTTTGACGCGCTAGAATTTCCTCAAAATCAACTTTTGGGTTTTGGATAATATCAAATATTGTCATAAACGTGGTTGTACGGCCCTTACCGCCTCGGCACTTAAAATGCAACCAAGACCCTGCAGGCAGCTCTTTGATGACAGCAAGAAAATCATCAATATCTCTCTCTTCAGGGCGAAAATGATCCGTTACTGGCAACCGCACATAGTTGACACCCAAACTTTTGACAGCTTCTTGCTCCCGCATCACAATGTCAACCTGATAAATACCTGTCTCCTTAGCCGATGGCATTCCATCAGCCGATTTTTCGATCGTATTAATCAGAACAGTGGGAAACGCCCGTACTTGATTTACTCTCTTTAATTCTGACTCAATTACCTCTTGAGGAGATTTATTTTGCTGAATATGCAAAGGCCCATAAAACCAGCTCACTGCTGCGTCATTAATAAAAGCATGAGGCTCTTCTCTAAAGTCAAAAATATAGATTTTATTATAAGGAATTTTATGGTTCTCATGGATATGAGTAACCAACTCCTTCAACTCTAACCAAGAATATTGACCACTTCCCGATATTTGTAAGTCATTAAAACCTGAGAGATCAATTTTTTGATGCGAGGCGTGTTTAAAAAATATTGGACTTCGATACATTTTGGGCATAACAGCGCCTTTTGTTGAATCGAATATAATGTCATAAGGCGCCATAATATAATCATCGCTTGGACGCCGTTGACGAAAATCCACCACCCAAGACGGTGTAAAGTTAACCTGTCCCCATGACCATTGAAGCAAAAGGAAGGCAGATATAATTAATTTCATAAGCCCCATGTAAGATAGAATACCACCAAATAAATGGATAAATTATTAATAGACTTATTTCTAAACCAACTATTTTATAAGCAGCAATAAATATCAGAGTATTCTAAAGTTCATATCAAAATACGAAGAGATTTCACAGATATTTTTGATGCTCATCGAGGATAAAAGACAATAGTTACAAAAAAATCTAATACTATATACCTAAGATATTTGTATTAATAACCCATTTTGCAACAAAAAATAAAGGGAGAGTTATTAATGTAGCAATTAAAATCTTTCGCCCGATCATAGGATCTTTGGGCGCACTTGCGGCAAAACCAATCTCAGTGGATTCTGCTACCCGTACACCGATTGGCAACACAGCAAACAAGATAACCCACCAAATCACAGAAAATGTTATAAAACCTGTGTAAAATCCCATCCTTCCTCCACCAAAAATTTAATTTTAATAAATTATAACATAATTTCCATCATTATAAATGGTTTTTTATGACAGTGTGCGCAAGACACCTCAAACTGGGAAAGATATACCATTAAGTCGCATCAATCCATCTTCCAACGAGCATTCTATGCCCTCTCCATTCTAAGCACGATTCAAGGGTAATATCATTTACCATAATCTTCATTCCTGTACTTGCTATAACCTTAGCTTGTATCAAAGACTTTTATTCTTCTCTAAATAAATACCACCCAACACAGGGCACTAAAGTTAGATTAGAAACAAAATTCTTTAAAGTAAGATAATTCTTCTACCCTTAAAATATTACAGGATTATAGAGTTAACTTTAACTCTTCAGTTTGTTCTAATTCTTTTAATGGTGGAAGAACAGAGTTAGCTTTATTATGGTGTGCTTTAAGTTTAGCTGAAAAGGAATAAAACTCAACCACTCCTACTTTGATTTTCAGAGCCGCTGAGTTTTTAAATAACGATAAGGGGAACGTGACCGTTAATGGCTTCAATGCTGTCTCTCTTATCCATAACTTAGAATACAGATCCATTTTTTAAAAACTAGCCCGCTTATCTAAGCGAACAAGAAAGAAGAATATTTTTACAATCGCGCTATATAATCCCCCCTTTTCCCTTGGATTTAAAATCGCAAGGAAGAATTTTAAAGCTTCAAGGGAAAACTTTATAAATCAGGAATAAGTGATACAGAGACTTATTGCAAAAAATTATTACTTTTTGATAGAATTAAAAAAGAAGGGTAATTTTGTGCAATAGAGTAGTATTTCTAGTGGGATTGAGACATACTTTTGAATCTCTTAACAATGTCTTGCCGCGTGGTATTGTAATCGATTGGCTCTTGAGTCAACCAATCCAATAAGGATATATCTTTGAGTTTTAAAGTAGCGACCATTTTTCTCCATTGACCTTCAATTTTCATACTTTCTTCTTTAGGCAGCCGAAAACTACGACCCGGGTATAAGTGACGCCCGTGCGTCCAGGTGACAACGCGTCCTTGACTTACCAGAACTAACCCTCTGAGACGGCCATAACGCTTTAAAAATGACCGCATTTTATCATCAATGACCCCCCAATGCCATAATAAATGGCCGTAATCTTTAGGAATAAAACTATCACTTCCAATTAAAGCCAGGCGCTTATGCTGCAGCCATGAATTAATGTTGTGATTTTTCATTATTCCCCCCTATTCCGTTACTTCATCTAAATGGAATATAGGCTCGCCCTTAGAAAGGCGGATTTTGTTTGCTTCCATCAACACTTTGGCTAAAGCCACCTCAATATTGTGAAATTTATAAATGGGCTTACAATCACGGTAACGGATCAAAAAATGAGGGTGGTTTTCCCCTAAATAACGTAAGACTTCATCAGCAGAAGTCCAATTGCATGGATTTCCATTAAAAGTAGTATCCAGTCGAACTGTCTTGGCAACAATAGCTCGGGGCGCTTTGCTATCGCCCGCATGACTTTGACGCTTTAAAACTGTATAATCTCGTTTGCTGCGAATTTTATACCGTGTAATGGCTTTGCTAACGCTAGATTCAGATCGCCCAAGCTCTATAGCAATAACCTTTTCTCTTTTGCCTTCAGCATAAGCCGCTTTAATGCATTCAATTTCAGCTGCGGTCCATGGTTTCTTCATAATATTCTCCGTTAGTTTTCTTGTCTGTGATAGATCTAGGAACTAAAAAAATAATTAAAAGACTGTTTTTTAGTGTTTTTTGCCCTTACCAGAAGAAAATCTAATTAGAAATATAGTTTTATATTATGGCTTACATTTTTTATTATGCTGGACTCAAAAATTAGGAATTAAGGATCAAAAATTAGATATCAGCTGGAAAATTTTATTAAAATTTCTTGACATTAAATCAGAACTAGCCTTGCTTTAAAAAAGAAGGCAATATAGGATCAAAAGAGGATTAGATTTATACTCATCCTTGATAATTATAAATCTCGACTGTTTGACTAAAGTGAGGAAATTTTGGTTATCCAACGCCGGCAGCCAATAGAAATTGTAAGATTCGACCAAGTTGGCCTTGTTTATCCCGGCGGGCATCGAGTTTTGCATGGCCTAAGCCAATCCTTCAATGTTGGCTCTTTTACATTTCTGACAGGGGTATCAGGAGCCGGAAAAACATCTCTTTTAAAGTTGATGTATCGGGGTGTCCGATCAACTGAAGGGACAGTCCGTGTTTTTAGTAAAGATGTAAATCGTATCACCAATACAGAATTACCTCAGTATCGCCAACGTATTGGCATTGTCTTCCAAGATTGCAAACTGTTCTCTCACTTAAACGTCATTGACAATGTGGCACTAGCCTTAAAAGTTAGTGGTACTGATGTTAAAACAGCACGCACTCATGCTAAAGAATTACTGCAATGGGTTGGTTTAGGGCAACACCTCTACGAAATGCCCTATACGTTATCAGACGGTCAAAAACAACGTGTGGCTATCGCCCGCGCCGTTATCACTCGTCCGTTGTTATTGTTAGCTGATGAACCGACAGGAAATCTTGACCATGAATCCGGCTACCGCTTGTTACGATTATTTGAAGAACTCAATAAAATCGGCACAACCGTTATCCTTGCCACCCACAATAAAGCATTAATTGCAGAATTCCCTTATCCCGAGGTTGAATTACATCAAGGTCGGCTAATTAGTGTCTCGAATCAATCCACAAAGGTAAGTCATGGCTAATAAAGTTGACATTGAAGAAGTCCCCATTACCAAGGATCCCATCACTCGATTAGTACCATGGATTATCGCGCTCCTTGTCTTTTTACTTTGCCTTGTTTTAACAGGTGCTTCCTCCATTGGGGTAGCCGTCCAACGCTGGCAAATTGGCATGAGCCACCGCATTAACATTGAAATTCCCTTACAACATGAAATAGACCGTGATCGTATTACAGCGGCGGTGGCTCAATATCTCACCACTACCCCGGGTGTGAGCCATATTGATATTGCTGATAAAACCAAGCTCTATGGCTTATTTGGCGTCACACCCCAGCAAGCTGCTTTATACCCGGACTTTCCTTTACCCGTTATGATTGAAGCCAATCTTAATTCCGAAACTGGGGCAACTGTTTCAGAAATTATCACCCAATTGCAGCAAGTTTCACCCGGCGTGCGAATTGAAGCCTATACACAGTGGCATGAGATGTTGTTGCTGTTACGGAAAACTTTGCAGATTATTGGCTATATCTTTATAATGCTGATCGCAATTACTGTGATCATTATGATTTCTTTAATCACAAAAGCAGGCCTCTCAGCGCATCAAGAAAGCATTTCAATCTTGCGCCTCATCGGGGCAAGCAATGGTTATATTGCCAGCAAGTTCCAAAATCATGCCTTTAAGCTCAGTGTTCGGGGGGCTATTATTGGCTTTGGTTTAGCCTTACCCATCAGTTGGGTCTTTAATCTTTCAAGTGTTTATTTGGGTGTGCCAGACTTGCTGCGTCCCCAGATGGATCCGGTATTAATGCTTGGAATGGTTATTGTTCCCTTATTTGTTGTTTTTCTGAGCGTTTGTGTCTCTCGGTTTGCAGTCTTACGAACCTTAAGTTCAGATTAATATCATGCAACGATTTTTGTTAAGCATGCTCACTTTAAGCTGTGTATGGTTTTGTGGATTTTTAGTTTTTGTCTACGGTATCCCCCAAAAACCTATCGATATAACAACTAAAACAGATGCTATTGTCGTTTGGACGGGTGGGCCGTGCCGAATTACAACAGGCGTTGAACTTCTGCACCATGGATTAAGCGATAAGTTATTTGTGTCAGGTGTCGAAAAAGGTAAACCACAATTACTGAGTAAACAGTGTAATTCTTACCTCTCCCCTGAAACAGTTGAACAGCTTAGCAATAGAATTTCTTTGGGTTACGCTGCCCTATCAACCATGGGTAATGCAATAGAAACATCCATTTGGGCGGAAAGAAATCAAATTCAGTCCGTCAGATTAGTGACGGCGGCCATTCATATGCCGCGCTCTCTTGTAGAGTTCCATTTAGCAATGCCCCACCTGAAAGTTATTCCTCATTCTGTCAATGTAAAACAGTTTGATCATCGACGATGGTATGCCAGCTGGCCAGTTTTCTATAAAATTGCGCGGGAATATTCCAAATTCTTGTTTATTAAAATTGGCATTCGCCCCTGGTGGCGTGACAATATTTTAGATGAATAAGTTGAATTAAGGTAGCTATAAAGACAAATAACAAATAAAGGATTTTTTTATGGGAAAGCTAAGATCATTTTTATTCAACATATATTTTGTGATAGTTTCCACCCTATCAGCCTTGCTGGGCCTTCCATTTTTGTTAGGCAGCCGCAAGCTTTCTTTTGTCGTCCCTCAAGCCTGGGCGCGTCTTACAGCACTCGGAACAAAATATATTCTAGGGCTAGATTATAAAGTAGAAGGACGCGAAAATCTGCCTACAGGACCGTGTGTCATCGCCTCAAAGCATCAATCAGCATGGGAAACTGTCATTTTTTGTGAAATCTTTCGCGGCTCTGTCTTTGTGGCAAAGCGAGAGCTTTTGTATCTGCCTCTCTTCAACTTTCATTTTTTGAAACAAAAAACAATTATGCTGAATCGCAAACTTGGCGGACAAGCTAAAGCTGATTTAATTCGCCAAGCAGCGGAACGAGTCGCAGATGGCGATCGAATTATCATTTATCCAGAAGGAACACGCCGCCCGATTGGTGCAGAACCAAAATACAAGCAGGGCATTGGGGCCATATATATGCAATTGAATGTTCCCATTGTGCCAGTTGCTTTAAATTCGGGGGCATTTTGGCCCCGTCGAGGCTTTCAGAAAAAAGCCGGAACAATTACGGTCAGTATCTTGCCTCCAATTACACCCGGCTTGACACAAAGTGAATTTATGCAGACACTTGAAGAACGTATTGAAAGTAAAATGGTTGACTTAATTAAGGAGTAAATAAATGCGTTTCGTTCGGAACCTTGGATTGCTTATCATTATAATCGCACTTTCCTTAAAACTTACCGAACGATACGTTTTACAACCTAAATTAAATGACTTTATTGCCCAATATATCCAGGATCATAGGGATAAAGTAAGCATCCAAGCCATGGTTTTTGATAAGGATTCTCTAGCGTTTTCTGGAATAAAAATAGAGGGTGTCAATGATTCCTTTTCAATAACTGGGTCAATTAAACCCGTTATCTTGGGATGGCCTGGCATTAATACTAAACTAATCCCTGCCGGCAGTAACATTTGGAGCGCAAAACAAGTTGAGGGAAAGGTCAAGCTGGGGATTAAGAGCTTAAGTACTGATAAGGCTTTGGTTCAAGGTTTTAGGCTTCTTAACGCCCCTCACTTCATCATTCCCCAGACCTTAGTATCATTTACCTATGATTTGTCGACTAATTTAGTGAATCTAAGTATCGAGATTCCCCAAGTGGGCCCATCGCCAGCAGCTGGACAGATATTTGTTACCGGGATTATTAATCCAAAAGATGGATATTCTGGGAAACTGTCGCTAAGAGTTGTTAACCCTGCCGCAGTTTTAAGTGATTTGGCCCAGGCTGATGTGCTTTCTAAGCAACAATTTTCCGCAATTAATGGTCTTATAAAAGGAATGTCCAATAGCAAAGTTGAGATAACCTTACCTCTATCCCTTGAAAAAGGGGCACTCTATTTAGGCCCTATACGACTTTACCCTAAATCATCACGTGATGACAATTTTGCCCGAATTGGCGAGGGGGTTATTAATAACCTTTTCCGTTCTTTTGGCAAAGTACCACTATAAACCCGTTTCTTAACCTCAATCGCTACCACACCTGATAATTTCTCCGCGAACGTTTTATTCAAACTTTCAGCAATTGAAGCAGCAACGGTATTGTGCCAAAATTCGCTGGGTAGTATATATAGACTTCTGACTTTCTGACAAATCTCAAATTGATTTTCTTTAAGCAAGTAAGACAGCTGCCCCATACTATAGGGATTACCATGACCAAAGGGGGTATGATCCAGGCGCGACCATAAGCTCCGCCGATTGGGAACCATCACGATGGCCCGACCTTCGGGCGCTAACACCCGCCAAATCTCTCGAAGAAAGCTTCTGGGGTTTTGGCAAAATTCAAGGGAATGGAGCAGAAGCAGTCGATCAACACTATCATCCCCTAAAGGTAAATCTCCTTCCTCAGCCAGAGCGGTTATATTTTTTCCTTTTAAAGGCCAATTCATTACTCCAATATGGGGGCTCATAAAAACGGCCATACGCTCTACTTTCAGAACCATGTCATTTAAAAATGGGAAAGGAAAGCCATGACAAATGAAGGTGTCGCATTTTACAGAGGGCCACAACTCCGTAATTGAGTTAGTTAGCCTATTCTGAACTTCCATACCAAGGGATGAGGCGTAAAATTTTAAGAGGTCAGAAATATCCATAATTACTCACCATGTCTGGGGAAAGCTGTTGTTAACGATTATGAATCTAATTGTTAGCAAAGGGTAAATGTTTTTTAATATTATTTAAGGCCATCAATAAAAGCTTTAGATAATGCGCTTTTTGAAAGATTATTTTTATATCATTACTCTCCTTTCTATTACAAATGAAACTGCCGCTGCGAAAATCCAGCCAAAGATAGCGACTCATCCTATTGCCAACACAATCCTAACACAATTCTCAGATGCTTATGGACGCAAATCTAAGAAGTATATTGCCCCTCTGATTATTAAATCAGTTGGCCCACACGCTCTTACATCCTTTTGTTCTAAAAAAATTAATGCCCTCGATGTTTATGTGACGTCCAAAAAGTTGACTCCTGAAGACTTAGTCTCTTGCAGCAACGAAGGGATTAACGATTTTATTGAATTAAGAATGGGGTTTGGAGCCATTATTGCCCTCGCCTCCCCTGAGCTTAATCTTAAAAATATTTCCCAGCAAGACCTCTATAAAATAGTCGCAAAATTTGATTATAAGAATGACATCACGATCCCCAATGCGACTCAGATTTGGCACGATGTATCCAAGAACGGAGATCTATTAACATCAGCTCCTATCCTTGTTTTTGTTCCCCGCAAAGCATCAAGTTTAAGAGATATTTTTGAAGATCGAATTCTTGCTTCCGGCTGTCAAACGCGGCCCGGAATTACAAAGATAAGATCAGAAAAACCCAAATTATACAAGGAGCTGTGTCTGGATAATCGATCTGATAATGTATTGACTGAAGTCAATTTGTCGGATAAAGATTCCACTCCCTTAGCCCTATTGGCTAGAAAAAAAGGAATTATAACGTTTGCTCCTCCCTCAGCCCTCCTCCAGACTGAATTAGCAAAAAATCTGGTCGCTATTAATGGCTTTAAACCTACAATCGATATGATTAAAAGTGAAAAATATCCCCTTTCAGCACCCATTTATTTATATGTTAAAGTTTCATCCCTTAAGGCTAGCCCTGGCTTGCGAAGTTTTTTAAAATACATTTATTCAATGCAAAATAAAGATCATTCAGCGCTGGATTCAAGTGGGTATATGCCCCCATCGCCTGAAGAAATGGCCGAGCAATTTCATCTGATCATGCAGGGAAAAGCTAATTACCGTTTAGACGAGCCAAAGCCAGCTGAAAATACCACTTTATCTCCTACAGCTTTGGAACCAAATTGGCCGGATACATCTCACGCTATGACCTTGAATAATGTCCATCAGAGCGTCGGTCCATCTGAACCACTCTCCTCTATTACTGAGCAGCCCTAAATCGACATCCCCCTCTAATTGATGAGTTATTTAGTGAAGTTGGGTTATAGAGGCTCTTATACCTTTATCTCCCTCCTTATTAGCCTCTCATAGTTTTATATCAATCTCATATAAACAAAAGGACTGCTCTTGCAGTCCTTAATGATCAATAAAGAAGACCCCGACAAACTGCCGGAGTTAACTTTTAAATAGATTTTAAGACATAGTCTTTTGGAAAACGATCCCTAATATACTCAGCAAGAGACACAATAACACGATCAACCGTTGTATTAGTCGGCTCATCAAAGGTATCAACAATAACATCGGCTGCTTCATAAACGGGGTAACGTTCATTAATTAACTGACTCAAAACGTCATGATGCGCTCCTGCATCCTCGAGCAAAGGGCGATCGGTGCGTCGAGACACCCGGGCCACAAGGGTATCAATATCAGCCTTCAACCAAACTGAAATGGCCTTTTGTTTAATAATATTCCGAGTCTTCTCTTCCATAAAAGATCCGCCACCCGTAGCCAAGACATGGGTTTGCTGATCCAGCAGACGATTGATCACACGGAATTCGCCCACGCGGAAAGCCTCTTCTCCGTAAACGTTGAAGATCTCCTTAATTGGACAACCAGCAGCGACTTCGACTTCGTGGTCTGAGTCAAAAAAATCAATCTCAAGACGCTTTGCTAAACGCCGACCGATACTTGTTTTACCGGCCCCCATTAGACCTACAAGAACAATTGTCTTAGGCGCGCGAAAGCTGAGTTGAGATGGATTTACGAGATTAAATGCATGTGCTTCTTGTTTCATAATACGCTTATCTTAGTGAAAAATTAAAACTCCAACAACACAAAAACTAAATTTTTGCTTTTTCTAATACAGCTGCTCTGGCCGACCAAGTCATGGCAAAACAGATACAGGATAAAATAGCAGCTCCAATAAAGAAGATAAAACCAGCATTCCAGCCATAGTTATCAGCTAGCCAACCAACAATAATCCCACTTAAGGCGCTCCCAATATAGGCAAATGTGCCTGTTACACCGACGGCCATGCCGACAGTTTTCTTTGATGCAAAATCCGCTGCGGCCACACCCACAAGAACCTGAGGCCCGTAGACAAAGAAACCAACAAAAATCATAGCGATAGCATTCATATAATGATGCCCCGCTGGAATGGTCCAAAAATAAATTAAGGCAAATACCAAGGCAACCATAAAGAAAAAGCTCACAGGGCCCCGGCGCCCTTTAAAGACCTTATCTGACAGCCACCCTGCTGTAATTCCACCAATCATACCAGCAATATCAAAGGCTGCAACCTGTAACCCTGAGGTAACAAATTCGGCGCCCTTACTTTCCTTAAGAAATGTCGGAGCCCAGGTTAGAACGCCCATTCGAACAATATATAAAAACATATTCCCCAAACACACATACCACAGATTTCTACTCTGAACTAAAGTGCGAATGACGGCAAGAAAACTTACATCACTATCATCATTATCATTTTCTTCTTCCCGCGAAATCAACTTACGATGCACCTCAATTGATTCTAACCCTAATGATTGGGGTGTATCGCGTAAACGCTCATACAAAAAGCATCCTATCATTAAGGAAAAAAATGCCGGCAGGATAAATAAGCTTTGCCACCCATACAAGGGGATAATAAAACCAGAAAGAACGGCTATAATGGCTCCACCAACTTGATGAGACACATTGGCAATTCCCCAAACAGTTCCAAGTTCGGTGGGGGAAAACCATCGTGGCAATAACTTAGCAACAGGCGGCCACCCCATGGATTGAACCCACGCATTCAACGCCCACAAAACTGTGAAAAACCAATAGCCACTCCCAAAGCCCATTAACAAACAGGTCAAAGCCGATCCCAAGAGGCCTAAACTCATAAATTTACGAGCATTTGACCGATCGCTGATATAACCATTTAAAAATTTACCAATCCCATAGACAACCTGCCATACAGCGGCAATGTATCCGAGCTCAGTACGCGTATAACCATACTCATCCACAAGAACTGGTAAAGCAAAATTAAAATTCTGGCGCACGAGATAGAAAGCAGCATACCCAAATGTTAGGGAATACAAAATACGAATCTGCCAGTAACGATATAACTGATCATTTTTTGTTTTGTGTTCAATAACTTGAACCTCAGAATCAATAATCTGATCCGTCATGTGTGTCGTTTGGGTCATGCACCACCATTAAAGGTTAGTTAAACTTTGAGGATTGATTCACATCAATCCACTGAAACATTTTTGATTAATACCAAATTAAAGTTAATATGAGCAAGAAAATTTAATATTACAAACTTTTTCTCGTTGATCAGCAGATTCTCTCTAAAAACAAAATCTTACAAACCTCTTGTCGCTTAAGATTTAGGCTATTCAAGCCACTAAAGCAAAAAAATAAAACAAATATTTTAAAATTAGTTTTAAATGATACAATTTTAATAGATTTAATTTAAATAGTAAGGGGTCCCATGAAATTTTCAGAAAAAAGAAACAGCTTAATACTGTCTTTAAGCTTGGCATGCATTCCATCTCCCTCAGTCGCAATGGATGTTGTTCCGCCATTTGAGGAGATTAAAACCGTCCTTTCACGCGCCCACGATTACCATCAGCAAACTCATAAAAATCAGCAATTTGGGTACGTTAAGTTTGATATTCAACTTGACGAGAAGAACTCCATTACCCCATGGGTTATTTTACCGGAGGACTGGATTCCAGCTTTCAATGGACATCTTCATGCCTATTATCCTGAAATAAATTCCGAAGTATCTATTAAACCAAAGCAAGCGACGGACGCCACACCCTCTATGAGTTTGCCCGATCAATTTTTCCAGCGCCCCCTTATTCTGGCATTCGAAAATGAATTGGATTTATGTAAGCAACTGCAACATATTAGCGAGGGGTTAACTCATCCAGGGTTAATTGTCCCGGTTGTCGTTATCTCCCAAAGCCAAGAGTCTCAATTTATTGCTTGGATAGAAAAAAATCACCCCGATTTACTTCATTCAAAGTTAAAATCATCAAACCCAACTAGCCAACCACCAACCCTCACTTTTAGGAAGGAACAGCGGAATAGAGCAACCCAAAAATTACTATGGAAAATTCTAGGAGGAGCACGTAAAAGTGCCCGTGTAACCACCAAAGTAGCATTAGGAACAGTATCGGTAGCAGTTGGAGGCACGGCAGGCCTTGTGGTGGGAACCGCTGGTGCATCAGCCGGTGGTGTTATTTATAGTTTTATGAACCAAATGAGAGGGGCCTTTGGTGGAGGCAGGTCAAATAGCTCAGGTGTCCAAGATTTTCTGATAGGAACAGCGTTATCTCCCTTTGTGGGAGCGGGACTGGGAGGATACGCTGGTCTCAATTTGACAAACACAATCGTTGATAGTGTCGATGAGGTACTCTATGGAAAACAGTCATCGAGTAGTCATTAAAATTAGGCGGCTCTTACTCCCTAATAAAAAAGGACAAAAGGAGGGTTGGAAAAGCCTCCTTTCCTTTAATTTCACCCTCCTAAATTTACTAACCCCTCAGGATATGGCTTTATAATACCATATCGTTTTTCTTGACGCCCTTGGTGAATTATGTTTTATTGAATACAGTTTATTATTTTAAGTTAGTACAAGGGTTAATGTCATGCGTACATTGTCAATTAAACCCAGCGAAGTCAAAAAGAAATGGATTCTGATTGACGCACAAGATTTGATTCTTGGTCGTCTTGCTTCTCTGGTTGCTAACCGCCTTCGCGGCAAGCACAAAACATCTTATACGCCTCACGTTGATTGTGGTGATAACGTCATCATTATTAATGCTGAGAAAGTTCACTTAACAGGTGACAAGCTTGACCAAAAGAAATTCTTTTGGCACACAGGCTATGCTGGTGGTATCAAAGAACGCACAATTAAGCAAATTATCAATGGTAAGCACCCAGAGCGCGTCATTCAAAAAGCTGTTGAGCGTATGGTTCCTCGCGGTCCATTGGGTCGTCAAATCATGGGCAACTTGCGCGTTTATGCAGGCTCTGAACACCCACACGCAGCCCAAAACCCAGAAGTTTTGGACGTTGCATCTATGAACCGTAAGAACTCAAGGAGCATCTAATCGTGGCACGCACAACTGATAAAGTTGGTCTTGAAGACCTAAAGTCTGCTGTTTCCCAGTCTCCTGCAACAGCAACTCAAGAAAAAGTTTTGCCAACTCAAAAGATTGACTCAAAAGGTCGTTCCTATGCAACTGGTAAGCGTAAAAATGCAATTGCTCGTGTTTGGATTAAAGCGGGTACAGGTAAAGTTATTGTCAATGGCCGTGAAAGCAATGATTACTTTGCTCGTCCCGTTCTACGCATGATCATTCAACAACCCTTTGGTGCGGCAAACCGCAGTGGACAATACGATGTCTGGTGCACCATTAAAGGTGGTGGGTTATCTGGTCAAGCCGGTGCTTTGCGCCATGGAATCAGCCGCGCCTTAACATTCTTTGAACCAGAACTTCGCCCTGTCTTAAAGGCTGGTGGATTCTTGACTCGTGACAGCCGTGTTGTTGAACGTAAGAAGTACGGTCTTGCAAAAGCACGTCGTCGCTTCCAATTCTCTAAGCGTTAATATGGCTTCGCCGATTACACCTCCCCTCACCGGGAGGTGTTTTTTTATGCCAAACCACAACTAGCAAATGCAAATTGTAATCTCAAGCTTTAAAAAACCATCGCTAATTTTTTCTCTTTCTCTAAAGCATTCACAATCCCATCATTTAGCCACCATCAATCCTATTTTTTTCTTGATAGTTAGATTTTCACAGTAATTATGACTCATTCTTTAATAGAAAAGGACAGCAAGAATATTCCTTTAGAGAAGACATGCTTCTTTCACTATTTACTGCTCAGGAATTAGTGCCGTTGCTGAGTTAGCCAGATTTTGCGTATTGATAGCAGAAAATTTACCATACATTCTTAAAGATTAATGCAACCGATGGTTCATTTAATCCTTTTATCTGCGACTAAAAGACCAGCTCGCTTAAAGGTAAATTTTAACTTAAAAACATATCAAATGTTATAGACTAAAAAATAATTTTTAAATTACGATAGATATAAATAGCCAACTGAGAGAAACAGAGACACTTATGATTAAAATTTCTTCTATTTTAGCAATTATTACCTGCACCACCACTGCCAATCTAATAGCCCAGGAAAAAATAAACACACAGGACAATCAGGGGGCTCTCCTTTCTCTCCCCTCAAAAAACGAAACAGTATTAAAGCAAGAAACAGATGCTACCATTGACGTTGTTTCAGTATTGCCGGAGGAGGAGGAAGTTCTATTAAAAAGAATAGCATTGGCTCGAGAAGTAGAAGAGGCTCGATCACAACCATTTTCAGATGCAACCCGCCATCTCATGAGGCGTCTCAAAGCCCAGAATGACCATATATATTTCGCTCTATTATGGCACCAGTTTAAGAAATATATAAAAGCAGAGAAGAAACTCCCTTTAAAAAAGAGAAAATATACCTATTTTCCGAGAAATACCACCACCAATATGTCTTCCTCTGCTAAATTAAAAGCAAAGATACAGCGCATCCCCATTAAAGCAAAGAGATACATCACCCAATAAAAATGGGGCATTTTGCCCCATTTTTTTGATCACGCTGATCACTTACTAACCAAAAACAAAAGACGCTTTCAGCATAATACGATGTTCAACGGGATCGGTTTCAGTTTGGAAATTGGACATATTAAGGACCTTTTTCTTTCCATACATTCCCGCAAACTGGTATTCTCCGCCGACCATGATCATGCGGGAAACTTTATAAGCAAGTCCCCCCCCGATCACAGGTGCTGTAAAGGCAATATTCTTTTTAATAGTTTTTCCTGCCTGTTGGCCAACTGTGTTCGTTGTTCTAAATTTATACTCATGTTGATAGGTTGCGCGCTCGTAAGCTACACGACCATAGATCATGGTTTTAATGTTAAGCATTTTACCAACAATCAAAGCCGCGCCAACCGAATTTGACCTTTGGATTTTAGCATCACCTTGAACGGGAAAGTTATCAGCCCCAAACTTAATACTCGGGTTCATACTGGACATGTTACCATAGATTTCCCCACCGACAATGGTCTTAGAGGTGCCAATTTCGTACAAATAACCAGCATGGGCCCCATAAACTGCACCATAGGCTGTTTGGGTCGCCTTTCCCTTGCCTTGCAAATCTGCATATTTATGCTGAGTTGAAGCATATCCAAGCCCTAAGTCTGCCCCCACATACGCCCCGCCAAACGTATGACCTGTATTGATAAAGGCCACAGATAGACCTAAAGTTGTTAATAAATAACGCATCATCCCATATCCCCCATTATTTAAAAAATTTTAATCTTATTTTAAGGATTAAACTGCAGCCCCTCTATAGTCAACAAAAAAGCTAAAAATAAGAAATAAAGAATTTCTCCAATTTTCAAAATAACTGGGAATAAATAATAAAATACTCTTACTGTCGGCTATTGCCGCCATCTCCCTCGCATTAAGCTACGCGAGGTGAGCAATTTTCCAGTGTATTAATATGGATAATCATTTTGAATCATCGTTCGTTGAGACACCAAAACAAGTTGCCGTTATTGATTCAGGTTATGCTTGTGATAATGACGAGCTCCATGACTATAAAGCATCGAGCCAGGATAGCCCCTGGGCAGAAATTACGCACAGCGACCACAGCTGTAAGTTGCCTTAAGTCACGATTTTGGCGCTAACTAAAAAGGGGGCTATATTGCCCCCTCTTTTTTAAAATTTTGAATTTTTTACTGAAGCGGCTTAAGGCCAACTTCTTTATGAGCCTCTTCCAAAGTCTTTTCTAACAGATCATAAGCCTCGCTAATCTGAGCGCGTGGATCTTCAGCTGTCCGTTCGATGTCTGAAACCTGTTGTGCCTTCTCGCCATCTACATACTGTAAAATAACCGAGACAGACTCTAATTCAGCTTTGGCAGTTTCAATTTGAGATTTGCGGTCCTTTAGAGTTTTCAGCAATAATTTATGAGCATATTCCAACATGGTGCGCGGATCTTTTTCATCCTCAACTTTCTTTTCAAAATCAGCCGCGGCTTCTCCATCAATATTTTTTAGAACTTGATAGATTGCAAATAATTCCTCAACTGCATCCAACATATCTTGGGATTCAATAGATGTTTTGCTCCATTTAGCTAAAACTGCACTTTTATCCTTTTTAGCATGATATTCTTTTTTAAGTTTTTTAGCTTCCTGTGGATGGGTCGTCGCCATATTATTATACATTTTATCAAAGCGTTCATCCAGGGTGGCTGGTTCAGTCAGTGTCGCTGGGTCAGTCGCATCAGTAGTTTCAGCAGCAGGAACATCAGCTCCACCGTTAGAAGCACTAGCACTCTCCTCAGTCGCAACAGCCTCTGTCGTCCCCTCAGTATCTTTAACACCGGCATCTGCATCAGTATTATCCCCTTCTGGAACAGGATTGGATGAGCTTGCATCAGCCGTATCTGTAACGCCGGCATCCGTACCAACATCATCCCCTCCCGGCACAGGATTAGGTTTGTTTGCATCAGCCGGAGCTGGAGCATCTAACTCTACAGGAGCAGCCGCATCGTCTACAGCTATGGCAGGTGAGATGGATCCACAGGCAACAGTTAACATTAAAGCTGCCAGATTTAAGTTTCTATAAGTCATTATAAGCCCCTTCCTTGTATGCTCATCTTTATACCTTAATTACCTATAAGCTATCTTAAAAAATTTAAGTAATCGTTAAAGTCTGAGAAAAATACAAGCAAGCTCTTTTATCATTTCATGCTTTCTTAATTAGTAATCTGGCGCCTTTAATTTCCTTTTTTATCCTCAGGAAGTAAAGAGGATCCATTTAAGGATGATAAAGGTTGAGTCAATACCGTAGCCGTCTTGCGCTGACGAAGAAAGGTTGAGACTTGATCTGCATTAGATTCAAAGTTTAGAAGATCTCCCGCTTCTTGTGCTTGTAATAAAGGTTGATTTTCCCCCTCCAATGCCTTTTGGTGATGAGATTGTGAGTAATCTTGTGGTGCCCCGTAATCTTTTGATCGAATTCTTCTTTTCTTAGAGTCTTTTTCAGAAGCATCTACTGTTTCCTTGATCTCAAGAGGTAGGGCGGTTTCAGAAGAACTGCTACCTTTTCGGAAGAAATTAAAAGACCACCATGCCCTCTCTGACTTCTTTCGGGCATGCTCTAGCTGTTCAATATCTGTCTTGTTTTTATTCCACGTGGCCTCATATTTGGACTTTAATTGCCTTAAATGGGAGTGGGAAATACCTTCTTTCTTACAAGCTTTTCGGAATTTATTCACAATTTTTTGCCTTGTTTCAAGTCTAATACCCTCAAAATAGTGTCCTTGTAATCCACACCCTAAGTGATGAATCAGATTGATGCTTTCAGGGTATCCTAGGTAAAGTGAAACACCCACAAACCCTAATGCTTCTTCCCCCTTATTCGCATAAAGGTATTTCTTAGCAAGTTGATAAGCATCTTCAGCAACTTTAATCTCAGAAGTATCTAGAGGTTTTTTATATTTGAAAAAGGTTTTAACTCCAAAGCTTTTATTTAATACTTCAGGTTCTTGTGCTAGGATTTGAGTGAGAGAAGGTAAATCCACTTCTAATTGTCGGTCGGTAGCTAAAGATAGCGCACTAATGTAAATAAGTGTTATAAAAGCTTTAATAGTATTTCTTGTTTTAATCATGACCGTTCTTCCTTCTTAGTATTTAAATTCTTGTTGTTCTTTCATTAAAATAACATTACTTAAGGTGTGTGTCAGTTGATAGTCACACGATAAAATAAGATTATGTAATTTTCTTATATAAGCTTTTGACTGATCTGATTTTAAATCTATACGGTTTTTCACTTTTTCAGCATTATACAACAGACCATAAAGGATAACAAGGCGAGCAGAATCTGTAATCTGAGCAAGCGTAAGGTCATCCTTAAGAAGAAAAATCTTTGTAGGGCTCCACTGAAAATTGCCCTCACGATCATAGAAACTTAGGCTTGACCAAAGATTACGAATCCAAGGTGTAGTAATTCCTCCCACCACCACAGATGTTATACTTGAGGCGGCTTGAGTCATGCCTAAAATAGCTGGTGCAACCATATGGTCGACACTCCAACTACTCAAACTGTTTCCAGCACTTGCCAATAAAACGTTTGCTGCAAAAGCGGTAATAGTCAAGGTGGATAGGTTTTTTACCCACCCTGAAGGCGTACTCCGTGAAGACTTAAGAAGAGCAGTTAATTCCTCTACCCAATGTTTATAGGTAGCTCGATAAACTTCCGTATCACCTGGCAGTAAATCGAGCATAGATTCTAAGGTATCTATATCTTCAATTTTTGTATGCCTTGGGTAATTTATACTTTTCACATAATCAATAATTACTTGGTGAAGTCCTACATCCATCTCCTCCCTCCTTTGTAGCTCCTCGGCATCCAGATCAAGTACATACCCTAGGTCTTGTTGGCGCATAAAATGTGTAGCCCGTAAGTAATGTTTTTTGCTCGCACTATTAAGCAATTTTGCTGCTTTTTTATATCTTTGCTGTATTGAAATATTTGATTCTTCTTCTGGAACTGTGGAATAAGCAAAAACTCCTTCAAAGTAATTAGAAAAAGGATTACTATACATTTTAGGAATACTAAAAATGCGGCCTGCCGTCCTATTAAAGATTTCCCAGTTTTCCATGGAATTTTGTGAAGATGCTGATGGATTAAAGCTATAATCAAGATTATCTTCTTCACCTATAGTTGTGCTGTTAATACCAATCCCATCTATCTCAACCACCTGATTGATAAAATTGGCATAAGGGTTTCCTTCTAATTGAGCCGAAAGAGGCTGCCAGGCTTTATAAAATTCTTGAGCGGGAACTTCGGAGATTTAAGGGCAAATGTTCTCCGGTCCAACTTGTAGAGACAAAAATATGGATGGTATTTAATTCCACTCCCTCAGCCTCTGATTCGCTGGTCTCTTCTTCCTGACTTTCGTCTGAACTTTCAGACGAGGATCCTACTTTTTTTGAATCCAGACCACGTTCTTCATCTTCAGAACTTGTCATTCGTTCTTCATCTTGCCAAATTGTAAGACGCTCTTTATCCTTTTTAAGGGTTTCGTTATCTACAGCTAAAACTGGCACTGCCCCTTAAAAAAGCAAGACCAGGTGACAATATAAGTTCATAAATAGAAGCCCTCTTTGAAATTAGGTGTTTTTATTTATATGAGCATTATTTTTCATTAATCAGTACCCGAAAAAATTTCCTGTGAATACATGATATTCCTGAAATAAATTACATGGTAATTGATTGGCGATTTCCTCTATTTCTCTTACAGGAAGAAAAGTCTCTATTTTCCTAGAGTACCGTTCATTCTTTTCTTACTATTTTTACACTTCCTAGTTTGATCTCGCTTTTACCTCTCAACTGTCAATATTTTTCATACTCTACATCGCTCGTGTTCTTCTCTCGAGAAGTTTACCTTTATTAGAGGAACGCTTTGAGGAAGAACCACCTCCAAAATTTTGCGAAAAAGCCCAAGGTTCCACATTTTACTGAGATTAATCATCTAAAGTTTAACAGATAAATCATAAACAAAACCCCGGCACACTGGCCGGGGTTTAAAGCTATATAACCTTATAAGACTGTTTAATGCTTGGTACGCATTTTATCACGCAGATCAATCATTTCACCCATACCTTCGCTGTAACGCTTGTGCATTAAGTCAAAAATTTCTTTTTGTGATTTGGCGATTGCACCAGCCACGTTACTGCTGTGTCCTACAACCTTTTCAACGTGTGACTTTACATGATCTGTGTGTTTTGCCACAGCCTCTTTTGAGACGGGTGGATGCGCCATTGCGTCCTTCATAATTGACGCCATATCATCAAATGTTTGCTTTACATATTGAGATTGCAACTGTGCAATTGATTTCATCACTTCAACCGCCATGCGATTTGCTTCTGTTAATGCTTCCATATTTTTGCGATGACTCATCATCATACTCTCCTTATCCATATTACCCATAACCTTAGAGGACATATCTTTCACCATGTCCTGCATATTTTGAAACGGATTTTGTGACATGCCACTCTCCCCCTTTTAAAATCTCTTACCAAAATTGTCTCAAGCACAATCAACAGCGTCAAGAATTTAATCAATACCCCGTATTTATTAACATGGTATTTTTATTATAACTCTCAAGCCCCCTTGCTCATTCTTATCCAATGTCATTGTTCCGCCATGGCCTCGAATAACATCTCGTGCAATACTCATTCCTAGGCCAACCCCCCCTGAATCCAGGTTGCGCGCCGGATCCAGACGATAAAAAGGACGAAATACATTTTCCCGCTCCTCTTCTGGAATCCCAGGACCATCATCATCAACCATAAGCGTCAAAAATTTATCTGATTGCTCGATTGTAATGATAGCGTTATTGCCGTATCGATTAGAGTTTAACAACAAATTAGTTAAGCAACGCTTAAAAAGTTCAATTTTAAGCGGGCATGTTATGGACGCATCGCCCACCACTGAGACAAACAAGGGTAAATGGCGGATTCCTGCAACTGCTTGATCGACCACATCCTTGACAACAACTGGAGTTATTTCCTCTTGCCCCACCCCTTTGGAAAAATCTAAGAAACCTTGAACCATGCGCCGCATTTCTTCTACATCTGATTGCAGATCAGTTACTTCGGAACTTTTTTTCATCATCGCTAGTTGTAATTTCATCCGTGCCAAGGGTGTCCTTAAGTCATGAGAAACTCCAGCTAACATTTCTGTTCGCTCTTGAATATGACGCTTGATTCGATCTCGCATAATCATAAAGGCAATTCCCGCCTGCCTAACCTCGGTGGCCCCTTCAGCGCGGAACGACACATCAAATCCCTTACCAAATTTTTCAGCCGCATTCGCCAGCCGCCGAATGGGCCGAATTTGGTTACGCATAAAGAGAGAAGCCACAATAAACAGCAACAAGGCAGACACAGCGGTCCAAACAATAACCAGATGGGTGGTACGGCTATACAATCGTTTACGGGGTGTCTCAATCGTAATGACGCCACGCTCATGGGGGATCTTCACATGAATAACATCCCCAAATATGCGCAAGAAATAAAGATGGTTCAGCCGAGCATTCAGCTGTTCTTCCATATACTGATAGAGCCATTTATCCTTATAGGCCCCGTACTTAACAACTTTCCCCTCAGGATCAATGGTTACTTTAAAGTCAAAGTTCTTTTGCGCGAGTGTCGCCAATTGCTGTTGATCCATTCCTTCATCAACCAAATCACAAACCATCTGCATATCCCCCACAATCCCTTTGGCCAGAGAATCAAGAATCGCATCCGTATGGCGTTCAAAAAACATATAGCTTAGAATAACTTGAACCACAATTAAGGGGGTCAGCAAAATAATAATAGAGCGTCCAAACAAACTTTTAGGCATGAATCGCTTTAAATAACGGAAAGGATGTAAGATCATGAATCTGGACATAGAGCATATCCTATATGGCGCACTGTTTGGATAAAGCGTGGCTGTTTGGAATCATCTCCAATCTTTTTACGCAACCGAGTGATTTGAACGTCCACCGCTCGGTCTGTAACGCGATGGCCGATTCTTTGAGCCAAGTCTTCGCGAGAAAAGGGCTGGCGCGGCGATTGCGCCATCGTGCGGAGCAAAATAATTTCAGTCGAGGATAGGAACACTTGCGTCTCTTTGTCCTGCAGAATACCATCTTCTATATGGAAAACTAAATCTCCAAACACTAAGTGAGGAATTATATCCTGCGTTTTTTTAGGGGCAACCCGCCTTAAAATTGCTCGCAGCCTTGACACTAATTCTGCCGGCTCAAAAGGCTTAGGTAAATAGTCATCACCCCCGCTATCAAATCCTTCAATCCGATCTTCAACCGAATCTCTGGCCGTTAGATAAAGAATAGGGATTTGATTCCCCCCTTCCCGCAATGATTTGGTAAAGTCTAAGCCTGTTTCGCCCGGCATCATAATATCAAGTACCATAACATCAAAGTGTTGGGCTGCTAGTTGAATCCTGGCTTCCGCTGCCATTGCTGCTGCTTGGACGCGAAATCCTGCATCTTTCAGAAATTTGGTTAAGAGTTCTCGTAATCTGCGATCGTCGTCGACAACCAAAACATGGCCATTTTGTTCAGTCATTTTTAATAGACCTCGATTTATGCTGGGGTTTGTCACACTTTTTATGATATATCATAGTTAAGTTTAAACCATTAAAGGCTCTAAGGAAATGCAAGATTTTGATGTTGTTGTTGTTGGTGCCGGTCCTGGCGGTTACGTAGCCGCTATCCGCGCAGCCCAATTAGGCATGAAAACAGCGATTGTTGAAAAAGAACACATGGGGGGCGTTTGCCTCAATTGGGGATGCATCCCAACCAAGGCCTTGCTTCGCACGGCAGAAGTGAAACACTTGATTGACCACGCCGAAGAATTTGGCCTTAAGGTTGCAAAACCAGAAATTATGCTCGACAAAGTTGTTGAACGCTCTCGCAAAATTGCTGGTCAATTGGCAGCTGGCATCAAACATTTGATGAAGAAAAATAAGATTACAGTCCTCGAAGGACACGGCAGCCTTAAAGGTAAAAGCATTTTGTCCGTTAAAGATAATACTGGCAAAACAGAAGACATCAAAGCAAAACATATTATTCTTGCGACCGGCGCGCGGGCTCGGACGTTACCCCATCTTGAGGTCGATGGGGATATTGTCTGGACAGCACGCCATGCTATGACGCCGAAAACGATGCCAAAATCCCTTGTCATTGTAGGCTCAGGCGCTATTGGAATTGAATTTGCTAGCTTTTATCGCACCCTCGGGGTAGAAGTTACTGTCATAGAAATGATTGATCGCATTTTGCCGCAAGAGGATCCTGAAATTTCCGCCCTCGCTTTAAAAAATTTTGAAAAGCAAGGTATCAAATTTGTTTTATCAGCGACGGTGGAAAAGTTAGAGAAAACTCAAAATAGCGCAAAAGTCTTTGTTAAGACAGCTAAGGGTCAAGAAATCTTCGAAGCCTCTAACGTGATTTTGGCGATTGGAATTATTGGCAACACTGAAAATTTAGGTTTGGAAAACACTAAAGCCAAAGTCGAAAAAAATCAAATTCAGACCAATGAATGGTGTCAAACCGCTGAATCTGGCCTTTACGCCATCGGTGATGTGGCGGGCGCCCCCTGGCTTGCCCATAAAGCTAGCCACGAAGCCATTATCTGTGTCGAGAAAATTGCAGGCCTTCCTGGCGTTCATCCTTTGAATAAATTGAATATTCCTGGCTGCACCTATAGTTTACCGCAGGTGGCGAGCATCGGCTTAACCGAAGAAAAAGCCAAAGCCGAAGGCCGCGCCATTAAAGTTGGTCGCTTCCCTTATATTGGCAATGGTAAAGCAATTGCCTTAGGCGATAGCGAGGGGTTGGTTAAAACTATTTTTGATGCCAAAACTGGCGAATTGCTGGGGGCCCATATGATTGGCGCTGAGGTAACAGAATTGATCCAAGGCTTTGGCATTGCCAAAACCCTTGAAACAACGGAAGCTGACTTGATGCACACCATTTTCCCACACCCAACCTTGTCGGAAATGATGCACGAATCAGTTCTAAATGCTTTTGGTCGTACCATTCATATCTAATCGACCCTATTAACAGGAGTATCCCATGACGGCAGCTACCCCTTCGACAATTCAACGCAAACCAGACTGGATCCGGGTTAAGGCGCCGATCTCGGCTGGTTACCACGAGACCGCCACCTTAATGCGAGATCTCAAGCTAAATACGGTTTGTGAAGAAGCTGCTTGTCCAAATATTGGCGAATGTTGGGAAAAGAAGCACGCTACCGTTATGATCCTCGGGGACACTTGTACACGGGGCTGCACTTTTTGTAATGTCAAAACAGGACGTCCAGATTTACTGGATCCCCATGAACCCGAGCGCGTGGCTGAGGCTGTTGCCAAAATGGGCTTAGCCCATGTTGTTATTACCTCTGTTGACCGAGATGATTTGGAAGATGGTGGCGCTGACCATTTTGCCAGGGTTATTCAACAAATTCGTCTCTTCTCGCCGGCGACAACCATTGAGATTCTCACGCCAGACTTTCAACGTAAAGATGGTGCGGTGGAAAAAATTGTTGCAGCTCGACCTGACGTCTATAACCACAATCTTGAAACTGTTCCGAGACTTTATTCCGAAGTTCGCCCCGGCGCCCGTTATTTTCATTCACTCCGCCTCCTAGAAAAGGTCAAGGAACTTGACCCGTCCCTCTTTACCAAATCAGGCCTCATGGTTGGGTTAGGAGAAACTAAACCTGAAATTTATCAAGTTATGGACGATCTGCGGGCTGCTGAGGTTGATTTTTTGACGATCGGCCAATACTTGCAGCCAACACCAAAACACCATCCTGTCATGGGATACATTACGCCCGATGAATTTGACTCTTACGCAACAATGGCCCGGGGCAAAGGATTCTTAATGGTATCGGCTTCGCCGCTCACCCGATCCTCCTACCATGCAGGGGATGACTTTGTGAAATTACGGGCAGCACGGGAAAAACTACTCTTAAAGAAGGGATAGCTTTACGCTCTGTTTCGTCGGAAATCCTTTCCCGCCCGCCCTTATTCCCCCTCTCCTTTCCCGGCCGAAGAGCCGGGAACTCGGGATGATAGGCGATATCCCGGGTAATATTGATTGTTGTAGGTCAAGCATGGGGGGAGAAAGAGTACCCCACATCCTTCACAAAACTTCCTCTTTCCGGGCAACCGAAGGGCGACCCGAAAACTATACCTTGAGTTTACGGACAGTGTGGTTTTACCACAGCTATATCTTTCTCGTATGAAGATCCAGGAATGGATTCCGGGTCAAGCCCGGAATCAGGAAGCTTTCATATAAATTTAAGTTTCCAGATTGCCTTTTGGTTGCCCGGAAAAAAAGTTGCTCTTTCCCGGCCGAAGAGCCAGAAAAGTAGAAGGGAAGAACAAGCTCGGCGGGGAAAAAGAACCCTCTTTCCGGGCAAGTGCAACGCGACCCGGAAACCATACCGGCGTCTGTTTGATGGTAAGGCTTAGGAAAGTATAGCTGTGATAAAGCTATACTGCCCCAAAAGAGAGGCATGGATTCCGGCTCAAGGCCGGAATGAGGGAGAATACGCCACTATATACTCTTCCGGGTCGCGCTTACGCTTGCCCGGAAAAAGAAGAGCATTATAAAAAGCGCCTTTTCCCGGCCGAAGAGCCGGGAACTCGAGATAACAGACTTGCCCCTTATGATATCAAGACCCCTGCTCAAGGCAGGGGATACACTTATAATTATTGACTTTTGTAATACGGAGATTCCGGGTCGCGCTTCGCTGGCCCGGAAAAAGGTTTTCCCTTAGGAACAACCACTGGTTGATCCACAGGTGTTGCACTTAAGGCATGTTCCATTTCGGACCATGGTAAAGTTGCCACAATCGCCACAGGCATCCCCTTCATATCCCTGAAGACGTGCTTGTTGAGATCGTTCGGCTCGAACAGCGCCCCCACTGACACGTCCTGTGGTGCCGGTTGCCCGCACTTCAGCGGTCGGCTTTAAAACGTACAAGTTACTAGCAGCAACTGTGTGAGTCTCAGAAACTTGCAAAGGTTGTTCGGGTACGAGATTCTGTTGGTATTCTTCCATTTCACCAATGGTATCCGGTAACAAATCCTCAGGCTTAACATGAGCAAGATCGTAACGACCCAAATAGCGAACCGCTAGTTCCCGGAAAATATAATCTAATAACGATGTCGCCATCTTAATTGCATCATTGCCCTCAACCAAACCAGAGGGTTCAAAACGGGTAAAGGTAAAGGCTTCAACGTATTCTTCTAGGGGAACACCATACTGCAATCCAATGGAAATAGACATCGCAAAACTGTGCATCAAAGACCGGAAGGCAGCTCCTTCCTTGTGCATATCAATAAAGATTTCACCTAAAGTACCATCTTCATAGTTTCCGGTACGCAAGTAAATCTTATGTCCGCCGACCGCTGCTTTTTGGGTATAACCATCGCGACGAGCTGGCAATTTACGACGTTGAGAAGCGTGAATCACCTTCTCAATAACCTTTTCGATAACTTTTTCAGCAACAAAGTGAGCCTTTGCTGTCGATGGTTTCGTTGTTAATGTTTCGACTTCTTCATCATCAATCAAAGCTGAATTCAACGGTTGAGAAAGCTTAGAGCCATCGCGATACAAGGCATTTGCCTTTAAGCATAACTTCCATGATTTCATGTAAGATTCTTTACAATCCTCAATGCTGGCTGAGTTCGGCATATTAATTGTCTTAGAAATTGCCCCTGAAATAAAGGGTTGCACAGCAGCCATCATTTCAATGTGACTGTCAATGGACAAGAAACGTTTACCGATTTTACCACAAGGGTTTGCACAATCAAAAACGGCTAGATGTTCTGCTTTCAGATGGGGGGCGCCCTCTAGGGTCATCGTTCCACAGCAATAAAGGTTTGCTTGTTCAACCTCAGACTTCGTAAACCCAAGCATCGCTAACATGTCAAAGGAAAAATCATTGAGCTGAGCCTCAGTAACGCCCAATGCTTGGCGACAGAATTCCTCGCCAAAGGTATATTTGTTAAAGGCAAACTTGATATCAAAAGCTGATTTGAGGGCTTCTTTCAATTTTACCAAAGCTTCATCTGTGAACCCTTTAGCCTTTAATGTATCAGCATTAATGCCGGGCGCTCCCTCTAGGGTACCATGTCCCACAGCGTATTGGGAAATCTCTGAAATTTGCTCGGGTGTATATCCTAGTGTGGCCAAAGCTCGGGGTACCATACGGTTAATGATTTTAAAGTACCCTCCGCCAGCAAGCTTTTTAAACTTGACCAAAGCAAAGTCTGGTTCAACCCCCGTGGTATCGCAGTCCATGACCAAACCAATTGTTCCAGTTGGCGCAATTACAGTTGTCTGAGCATTACGGTATCCGTACTTTTCACCCAGTGTTACAGCCCGATCCCACGCCTCTTTCGATGCCTTAATCATTTCTTGATACGGGCACTCTTTTGCTTTCAACGCAACAGGCAGAATTGTTAAGCCTTCATAGCCTTTTGTTTCACCATAGGCGGCTCGACGGTGGTTACGCATTACGCGCAGCATGTCTGTTTTGTTGGGCTCATAACCCGGGAATGCCCCTTGCTCTTTTGCCATTTGCGCCGATGTTGCATAAGACACACCCGTCATAATAGCAGCCAAAGCACCCGCAATTGCGCGCGCTTCTTTGCTATCATAGGGAACTCCTAGCGCCATTAACAAACCGCCCACATTGGCATATCCTAGCCCTAATGTTCGGAATATATAAGATCTTTCAGCAATTTCTTTAGATGGGAATTGAGCCATCATCACCGAAATTTCAAGAATAATTGTCCAAATTGTAATGGCGTGCTCATAACTTTCGATATTAAAAGTCTTATCAGGGCAAAATGTAATTAAGTTCAAGGAGGCCAAATTACATGCCGTATCATCTAAGAACATATATTCTGAGCATGGATTGGATCCATTGATACGACCGCTCGCTGGACAGGTGTGCCATTCATTAATTGTTGTATCAAATTGAACGCCAGGATCCGCAGAAGCCCATGCTGCATAACCAATTTTATCCCATAAGTCACGTGCTTTAACGGTTTTATGAACAGATCCATCCGTGCGCCGAATTAAATTCCAATCCTGATCCGTATCAACCAACGTCAAGAAATCATTGGTTAAGCGGACGGTGTTATTGGAATTTTGCCCAGACACTGTCAAATAGGCTTCTGAATCCCAATCGGTGTCATAAACGGCAAGGTCTAAGCTCGCATGGCCCATTTTCGCCATTTGAATAACACGGCGAATATAGTTGTCTGGTATCATCGCCGTACGAGCAGTCCGAATAGCAGCCTTTAACTCAGGGTTCGTATGGGAATCAAATCGATCGGCTTCGCTCACAGCATCTGTGTGGCAAGCTTCCATAATCATCCCTAGATGAAGCTTATTATTTTTAGAACCTGTTACCAAAGCAGCAACTTTTTGTTCTTCTACAACCTTCCAATTGATAAATTCCTCTACATCGGGGTGGTCAATATCGACGATCACCATTTTAGCCGCGCGCCGTGTTGTTCCCCCCGATTTAATGGCGCCGGCAGAACGATCACCAATACGCAAGAAGCTCATTAAACCAGATGAGCGGCCACCGCCAGACAACGGTTCGCCAGCACCCCGCAAATTGGAAAAGTTTGTTCCAGTGCCGGAACCATATTTAAACAGACGTGCTTCCCGCACCCAAAGGTCCATAATTCCATTTTCACCAACAAGATCATCGCCAATGCTTTGAATAAAACACGCATGTGGTTGCGGATGCTCATAGGCGTTAATGGATTTTGTGAGTTCGCCTGTTTTATGGTCGACATAGTAATGCCCTTGCGCTGGACCATTAATACCATAAGCCCAATGCAGTCCTGTATTAAACCATTGAGGAGAATTGGGCGCCACCATTTGTGTGCAGAGCATATAGCGGGTTTCATCATAAAAAGCACTAGCGTCTGCTTCTGAATCAAAGTATCCGCCCTTCCAGCCCCAATAGGTCCAAGCACCAGCTAACCGATCAAAAACTTGGGTAGAAGAATGTTCTGAGGTCATTTTAGCGCCTTTAGCCGCTTCATGACGCCATAACCATGCAGGAACATTTTCTTCCTCTACCGTTACTAATTTGTCAGGAACGCCCGCCTTACGAAAATATTTTTGTGCCAGCACATCACACGCCACTTGGGACCATGAAGACGGAACTTCAATATCCTCTTGACGATAAACAACAGAACCATCAGGATTACGGATCTCACTGCTTGTTGTTGAGAATTTCACATTCTCATAGGGACTTTTCCCAGCTGTTGTATACAGACGACGTACCTTCATCGACTTTACCCTCTCAATACTAAATATAGTTTTTAATTAATTCCTGACACCAGATCTTGTGTTATTATTTCACAACAAAATTCAAAAAAACAGTCTTGAAATTATTTTTTATCATGTATGAAAGATGGTTAACACTATAAAGAGTAGACAATGAGCCAAATATCATAGGTAAAAAAAAATTATAAATCTCAGTAGAAATTTACTTTTACATTCGATACAATCGGGTTCAAGTTTTTGTGCTGATCGCAAATTTTTCTGATTATCAGTAATTTGCATGATTGACAACACGCTCAAACAAACTATATGAACTAATATTCAAATTATCTGAGGTTAATTATATTATGGATAAGAAAATACCAATGACACCAAATGGCTATGATCGCCTGCAAGAGGAATTAAAAAACCTCAAGCATGTGGATCGCCAAGAGGTTATTCGCGCCATCGCCGAAGCTCGCGAGCACGGAGATTTATCAGAAAACGCCGAGTATCATGCCGCTAAAGAACGCCAAGGTTTTATTGAAGGCCGTATTCTTGAACTTGAAGATAAAATTAGCCGTGCTGAAATTATTGATGTTTCTAAGCTTTCCGGCAGCGATATTAAATTTGGTGCCACCGTTACTTTAATTGATGAAGATACCGAAGAAAATCATAAATACCAAATCGTTGGTGGCGATGAATCTGACATTCGCCAAGGACGAATTTCGATTACATCCCCCCTTGCCCGAGCATTGATCGGTAAGGCTGTTGATGATATGGTCGAGGTTACCACACCGGGGGGTAGCAAAGCGTATTCAGTGATAAAGGTTGAATATATTTAATTTTTTATCTCTTAACACAAACCCACCTTTAAGGTGGGTTTTTTATGAGCAATACGGGGGACGCTCTACCCTCTTATTTACTTTAACTAAGCTCTAAAACAGTCAAAGGTAAACTTTCTTTAAAAAATTCGCTTAAGTAAAAAAAATTAATGTTATATCAATTCTCTCAAAAATAAAACGATAATTTTTTGAAAAAATTAAAGTATGAAAAATACCTTAACCCCTTACTTTTAGAGGGATAAAGAATTTAATAATAATAATAAAAATAAAGCTATGGGAAATCTTGCTACCTCTAAGAAAAAATCCTTTGCTCTGATACAAATTGGCGCCTTTCTTGAATATTTTGATCTTTATCTGTATGTGCATATGGCCGTCTTGCTGAATGATATATTTTTTCCCAAAACAGATCCTTACACAGCTGGCTTAATTGCTGCTTTCACTTTTTCTTCTACTTATATCCTCCGTCCTATAGGAGCCCTTGTTTTCGGGTATTTAGGGGATAACTATGGTCGAAAATCGACAATTATTATAACCACCTCACTGATGGCCTTTTGTTCTTTTGTCATTGCCTCCCTTCCTTCTTACGAAAAAATAGGGATAACGGCTTCGATTGTTATGATTTTATGCCGAATGCTGCAAGGTTTCTCCTCAATTGGTGAATTCATTGGGGCTTTAACGTATGTGGCAGAGTCAACAAAGGCACCTCAATCTTATTTTTATACCAGCCTGGTCGCCTTTTTTACAGGATTGGGAAGTACATTTGCTTTATTGGTAGGGTCTGTATTTTTAATGATTGATAGTAACGAGGGATGGAGAACAGCGTTTTATTTTGGAGCTGCCATCGCTGTCATTGGCTCCGTTGCACGAACACAGTTGAGAGAAACGCCCGAATTTCTTCAAGAGAAAAAACAAACTAAATCAAAGCAAGTTAAATTAAATCAACTTTTGCCTTCTAAACAGACCAAAAAATACTTCTTCTGTTATTTAGGTGTCGAATGCTTACGGCCGCTTTATTTTTATTTTAGCTTCATTTATTTAGGCCAGTTTTTACGCACGCACTTCGGTTATAGTGCAGCGGAGGTCATTCACCACAACCTTTTTATTTCCGGTGTAGAAGCCATAGCCATTTTAGTATATGGGCGAATGGCACTTAAAATTTATCCACTCGATATTTTAAAGGTACGCGGATTGCTCTTCTTAGGCTTTGCGTTTTGTTTACCATTCATGATCAACCACGCGGCAACACCATTTCAATTATTCTTGATTCAATGTGGATTGCTGATTTTAGGAGAAGGAGTTACGCCTGCCCATGCCCTTTTTCTAAAAGCCTTTCCGATTATTGGCCGATACACCCAAGCCGCTCTTGCTTATGCTATATCGCGCATTATAACAACAATTTTAACATCCTATGGGTGCGTGTTTATCGGGGAATATTATGGAATAGTGGGAATTACCGGCTTTTTGATTATGGCCATCCTGCTTCATTTATATTCGATCTACCAATTCAATAAAAATTATGACACTAAATCACAAGAAATCTATCAACACTAAGACCTGCGAGGGAATTTAAGCTACGCTGGCTCGTAAAATCTTTAACATGGTCTTGAGGACTATGGTTTTAGATTGGCCAAGTCAATTCACCTAAAAAATCCACTCAAAAAAGGTAGAAGCCCAGGTACCTCTCGAACACATTGAACTAAGCGGTTCATAGGTGTTCCCTTGGTTTTCATAGGAATGAAGATTATTCTTTTTCGTTAAGTAGAAAATAATCCCTGACAGTACCATACTTCTCAACATTTTGACGGTTAAGATCACGTTTAAAGCCCAACTTTCTTTCCAGAATGGCCATGGAGGCCTTATTTTTGGGATGGACTGTTGCTATAAAAGGGCCACCGACAAACTCAATGACAAGCCGAGATGCTGCGGTCGCCAATCCTCTTCCGCCAAAAGCTGGTGAGATACAATAAAAAATTTCAGTTCTCTCTTCTTGATCATGAGGGTGGAAAATGGAAACACTACCAGCGATTCCGCCATGTGCTAAAATAGCCCAATGATAAGCTAAGCTTTTCTGACAATCATTCCTTTGAGCGCGAGCTAAAGCTTGCTTTTTTATTTCTTCTATTGTCAAGGGTATACCAGGACCGAAATATTTTACTACTTCTGCATTTGTGTAAATAGGACACAGGGCCTTATAGTCTTCAGGAAAGAGAGGGCGGAGCATTGTGTTTTCACTTGCCATAAAGTTTTTATAGGGACTTAATGGCAGATCTTGCTTTGGGTTATACTGTATATCTTTGTCCATAGCCATTAAGCTACTTGAACCTGAAAGGGCCAGACCTATTGTAATAATCTTAAGGAAGCGCAAAAATATTCTCCGATTAAAATGTTTTGAATTTATTTATTAAAGTGAATTTTCTTGCTGACAAAACCACCAAGAATTCCGATGAAAAATGGATAATCAATCCGTTAGATTTTAAATCCTTTATTAACATCTTATCTTCATAAATGTTGATAACGAGGCGCAAGTTCAATCGGAAAAATAGCTAAGTCGTGGAAAAAGAGATAAGATAGTGCCCATTAAGGGTAATACTCCCAGATAAAACCCATGGAAGGAAATTTTATCTGGGAAATTTATAAGGTTATCCAGAAATGCTTACGGTTATGATAATATAAGGCTTACTAATTGGTCTTTGGCCATCTCTTTTGCTATTCTACCGCTGGTGATAGGGGAATTATTTTTTTCAATAAATTGTGCAAAAACTATACGCCTGTCGCCTTTTTCGATCCATCCAACAAACCAACCAATAGTTCCTCCACCGGTCTTTCCATAAAGCTTCCAGTCATCCCACATGTCTTGTGCAACGATAAGATTGATTGTATTTTCTTGCGCTTCTTTGGATAGGGGTAGCTCTCTTTTGCTTAGCTTTTCCATAAATTCAACTTGTTCCAAAGCCGATATTTGTAGAGAGGATCCCAGCCATGAATTGAAAATTCCGTCATTTTTACCAGAGGTACCCGAAGTATCAGCATTACCGTAATTAAGTTTTTGGGTATACTCTTGAAATTTCTCGAACCCCAAAGTTTGTGTAATTTCTTGGGAATACCACACAACAGAATAACGCATCCATGTCGTTGGTGTTTGAGCTCTAGGCCAAAGCAGCATAATAGGAAACTTATTAGGCGCACCTAACCTTTCTTTGATATCATTCCTAAACTCTATCAATGGTTCTTCTGCCGATTTTAATATTCCCGCATCAAATCCCATTAAGGCAAGCGGTACTTTAAAAGTTGAAAAAGGTGAGTGCCGCTTGGTGCAGGGGCCTTCTTGCTTTACAATTTTGCCATTTTCCTTTGCAATAAAGCAGTCGTCAGAAGAATGTGCACTGCCGAGACTGATAGTAGCAGCCATCAAACCCATACATAGTTTCTTTAATACCATAGTATAAATCCATTAATTTATATTTTCTAAAAATTAGGGGGAGAGATCAAAAGGGGGAGAGATCAAAAAAATTAACATTTAAACTAACTCCAACCGTACAGAAACGTACGCTAAAGAGTACTTCTACTCTATCAGGGTTAATTTGGCAATATAAGAATCTATTCTTTCAATAATTTATGGATAGTAGATCTTTCATCCAGACCTTGACAGCATATTCCAGTCAGAGGGGATGACTATTATAGTCAACCTTGCTTTTTTGCTGGTAATCTTTCATAAATAGAATAAATGATTTGAAAAGGTGCCCTAATGAACAGAAACCTATTACTCTTGACATCCGCCGTTGCCCTCACCGCCTGCGATACATTCTCGTCAAAGGATCCTCTTCCGGGCAAACGTGAAAGCATCTTTGTCCAGGAAGCGACGGTTAAGCAAGAAGCTGTTGGCGGCAAAGCATCGTTATCCCTTAAGAATGAAACTCGAAATAAAGACTGGTCAGTTCCTGGTGGCACTTTAGATCATTCACTCGACAATCTTGCCCTTAATAAAGATTTGAAAAAACTATGGTCTACCTCTATTGGATATGGCAACAGCAGCCACAAGCGCTTAATTTCAAATGTGGTTGTTAATAACGGTATAATTTTCGCCATGGATACTCATGGTTTGGTTAGCGCTATAAAACTTCAAGATGGTACTGTCCTCTGGTCAGCAAATACATCACCCCAAGATACAGAAGCCGACACTCTTGGTGGGGGCGTATGCGTCAACGCCAGTACTGTATTTGTCACCACATCCTTTGGGGACGTTATGGCGCTTGAGGCAAAAACAGGGAAAGAATTGTGGAAACAATCTTTACAAACTCCTTTCCGTATTGCTCCAACGCTGCATAGAGACCATGTTATTGCTATCAATGTGGCCAACGAGGCTTATGCCCTTGATATTAAAACAGGGGAGGTCAAATGGAGCCATATTGGACTTCCAGAAGCAACAGGTCTTTTGGGGGGCGGCGTTCCAGCCATTGAGGGTGATAAAATTATTGTCCCCCATTCCACCGGAGAAATTTATGCTCTTTCTGCCTCAACAGGTCAGCCCCTATGGGTGGAAGCTTTAAACCCTGCGACAGCCTTTGATCCACTGTCCAGTATCAGCCATATTCGGGCACGCCCCGTGATTTACCAAGGCAAAGTTTATGCCATTAGCCACGGTGGTCGCATGGCTGCATTTGATCTTAATAGTGGTAACCGCTATTGGCAAAAAGATGTTGGTGGCCTCAGGACCCCAGCAATCGTTGGCGGTTATATTTTTATGATTAGTAACGATAATGATCTTGTGTGTTTGAACACATCCAATGGTCAAATTGTTTGGGCTCAACCGCTTAAAAATCCAGCTGGTGAAGAAAAAATTAACTGGGCTGGTCCTATCATGGCAGGGGGCAAATTAATTCTAACCAATTCAACGGGCAAGATTGTCTTTATTAATCCAGTGGACGGTAAAGAATTATCAGCCATTGACCATGGCGATAATATTAGCTTATCACCTGTAATCGTGGATGGTAAATTGTTAATTCTATCAGAAAATGGCACGCTAACTGTTTATGGATAAATAGGATAATCATTCCTATATATATATTCTTAGGATGTAAAGGGAGTGTCACCCCCTAATACATCCATAACTCTTTTATGGCAAACAAAAAGCTAAGTAAAATGAAGAAAATCGCAATTATTGGCCGACCAAATGTCGGGAAATCAACTCTATTCAATCGCTTTGCAGGAAAACGCTTGGCATTGGTTCATGATATGCCTGGCATGACACGCGACCGTAAGGAAACTAATGGAAAACTTTATGATTTGTCATTTAAGATTATTGATACAGCCGGCTTAGCCGATCCTGATTCCTCTATCTTAACCAAAAGAATGTTTAGCCAAACTCAAATGGCAATCGATGAGGCAGACTTAGTTTTATTTGTTATCGATGCCCGGGAAGGAATTACACCTTACGATCGTGAACTGGCTAATCATTTGCGCCGTCAAAACAAACCAATTATTGTTATCGCGAACAAATGTGAAGGCCGCCACGGTGAAACTGGCTATTCTGAAGCCATGAGCCTTGCTTTAGGCGATGTTGTTGCAATTTCTGCTGAACATGGCGAAGGTTTATATGACCTGTATGAATATATGTTGCCTCTCTTCCCGACTGTTGAGAATGAAGAACCTGAGAACGATCAGGAAGATACAGGAAAAGCTGCTAAAAGGCGCCCCTTAAAACTTGCAATTGCTGGTCGCCCAAATGCCGGAAAATCGACATTAATCAATCGTCTCATTGGCGAAGAACGTCTTTTAACAGCTGACATGCCGGGCGTTACTCGGGATGCCATTACTGTTCAATGGAATTACAAAGATCAGGCGATTGACCTTATTGACACAGCGGGGATGCGCCGTCGCAGTCGAATCGACCAAGCGTCCGAAAAACTCGCCGTTATGGATACCCAACGGTCCATTAACTTTGCTGAGGTGGTCGTGCTGATGATTGATGCCACCTGCCCCTTTGAAAAGCAAGATCTTACAATTGCTTACGATATTGTTTCCGAAGGACGGGCATTAGTATTAGCGTTGAACAAATGGGATCTGATTGAAGATAAATCTGGGTTACTTAAATCCATTCAAGAAAAACTAGAAAACCAATTGACTCAAGCACGTGGTATTCCCTGTATTCCAATTTCCGCCCAACACGGTCGAGGTTTAGATAAATTGATGGATGCGGTGATGCTAATGTACAGCAACTGGAATCGTCGTATCTCTACTGGACAATTAAACAAGTGGTTATCTTTTGTGACAGAAAACCATCCAGCGCCTGCGGTAAATGGTCGACGGATCCGTTTAAAATATATGACTCAAGCCAAGACACGTCCCCCTACTTTTGCCGTATTTGCTTCCCAAGCCAGCCAACTGCCCGATAGCTATTCGCGCTACTTGATCAATAACCTGCGCAAGGACTTTCAGCTGGATGGCGTGCCAATTCGTATTTTTGTACGCGGTGGGAAAAACCCATACGACGATAAAAAATAATTAATTATAGCCAAACCAGTCTTAGGTTTATAAAGGATTGGCTATAGCGGGAGATTTTTAAATTTATTGATTGGTTGCTGAAGTCGCTGGGTGTTGGTCTCCCACAACCCCTGCTTCTATTCTGCCGGCCAGTTCCTAGAGGCACCTTACTATTGCCGCAGTAAATTTATCATCTCCTCAGAACCATAAGCGCACCGTATAAATGAGGAGCATAAAATCACAGGCCTCTTCAATCAAAAACTCCAGCCCCATCTCCTCATATTTTTGCTTAGTTGTTGGGGGGTACACCTCTCAGATATTGAATATTGGATCACTAAAGTTAATGGTGGGTTGATCTGTAATAAGGGATGATACAATAGAACTTTGCAGCCTAATTTTTTCTCCGAACCACTACCGGTCTAAACTATATTTTGCACGAGAAATAATAAAATAAAGATATGCATAAAATTAAAGGCTTATTAAGCTGCTTTTTGTGGAATTTCGCTAACCACTCGCTCTTGATCAGTCGACAGATTAACAGAGATATTTTTCCGAGTACGCCACTGATTGACCATAAGACCTGAAAAAATTAAGACCGAGGCAATTGCAGTTTCCAGGGTGAATCGTTCATCTAAAAATAGATTAGCAAAGATTATACCAAAAACTGGGATTAACAGCGAAAATGGTGCCACCATATGGGGTTCATAGCATCGCATCAAATATGCCCAAAGAGTTGAACCAATCCATGAAGCTAAACATGCTGTATAGGCCAAACAAATCCACCCTCTAAAGGACATAGACAGAATGCTCTCAGTAATCCCTACAATACCAACATCGTGGAGACTTATACACAATAAGGGAAGAGGCACAACGATCGACGACCAAACAGTTAAAGCAAACATGTCGACGTCACCAGCCTTACGGTAAATAATATTTAAAATTCCCCAACAGATAGCAGCAGCTATAATAAAGATAAAACCAAGAAGGGAACTCTCTACCTGCATTTGCCAGCCAATTAAAATCATCCCCGCAAAGGCAATTAACATACCTAATACTTGATTCAATCGAATTTTTGACTTCAAGAGCACCACAGAAAAAATTAAAGTAAAGAATGCTTGGCTTTGTAATACTAGGGAAGCAAGGCCTGCAGCCATCCCAGCTGCAACGCCCATCGACATAAGGGTAAACTTTAAAAGACCCGACATTAGCCCTACCCCAACAATAAGAGGCCAAGAAACCTTTGGTTTTTTAATGAATAAAATAGGTAAGGCTACAATAAAAAAACGTCCTGCTCCATATAAATATGGATGCATTTCCTTTAAACCGACTTTAAGGACAATAAAATTAAATCCCCAAATGGCTGCTACTAAAATAGCTAAAAAGATATGCCGGAAAGACATTTTAAATCGCTAACTCTTCTAAAGAAGAAGATAATTTCAACCAAATAAACACGAAATTATCATACCAGGTAATGTAAGTGATTCCAATATATTCCTTTCCTGTCACCTTAAATGGGGGACAGATTTTAAAGATGTATCACGACCAATATTTGGCTCGGCTCGAGCTTATAAAAAGAGTAAGCTTAAAAAATTTTCCCAAATTCAACTGTACTTGCTTTTTTGGATAAAATCAGGCATTTTAAACCAAAATTATTAACAGAAAGATACTTTCCGATGATGTCCGTTTTCGCCCCCATCCATAAAGATGGAATGAAATTTGTTCTAATTTTTGCTGCAATTTCTATCCTGCTCTATAGCTTCTCTCATCCGTTAGGGGTCATTGGTTTTATCCTAACAGCCTGGTGTATTTATTTCTTTCGTATTCCAAAACGCGTGACGCCTATCCGCGATGGTTTAATTGTTTCACCAGCTGATGGTATTGTCAGTTTAATTGCGGATGTTGTGCCACCAAAAGAGTATGATATTGGGACAGATCCCCTTACACGGGTCAGTATTTTTCTAAATGTTTTTGATGTTCACATTCAACGCACCCCCATTGCTGGAACTGTTGAAAAAATCATTTACCATCCTGGTAAGTTCCTTAATGCGTCTCTCGATAAAGCCAGTGAAGATAATGAACGCCAAACAATTGTCATCAATAATGGAAAGTTCAAAATAGCCTGTACGCAAATTGCTGGCTTGGTTGCTCGACGTATTTTATGCCAAACATCAGAAGGTAAAGTCATGAATGTTGGTGAGCTTTATGGGCTTATTCGTTTTGGTAGCCGGGTTGATGTTTACCTTCCAAAAGGCGTTGCCCCTCTTGTTATTATTGGCCAACGGATGATTGGTGGCGAAACAATTCTAGCCGATTTAATGTCAACCGAAGCGCGGCGCCAAGGATCTCCTAATTAGATGTCAGAAACAAAAAAACCAAAAATAAAGACAAAAACCACACGCCCTCTTGCCAAACGGTTACCGGAACGGTTTAAGGCAACGCGTGAGCGCATGTCAAATGTTAACATCGCGCTTATTTTTCCGAATTTGGCGACAGTAATCGCCCTTTGCATGGGATTAAGCGCTGTACGGTTTGCCTTGCAGGAACGTTGGGAGTTTGCCGTTGGCGCCATTTTCTTGGCCGGTTTATTTGATGGAATGGACGGCCGCATTGCGCGCATGCTCAATGCGACAAGCCGTTTTGGGGCTGAGCTGGATTCTTTATCTGATTTTATTAGCTTTGGAGTTAGCCCTGCCATCGTTATTTACCTAAAATCTCTACATCAATGGCAAGGTCTTGGTTGGCTATTCTGCCTCTACTTTAGCGTTTGCCTTGCCCTTAGACTGGCTCGATTCAACACCATTAGCATTGAAGGACGCGAACCGGTAGGAACAGAAAACTTCTTTAATGGTTGTAATGCCCCCTCTGCTGCTATTCTTGTTTTAATTCCCACAATGCTTGACATTGAATTTCATGACTGGGGCTTATGGTTAAAGCCTTGGATTAATGCACTCTTCCTTTTTGGGATTGGGTCTTTGGCAATTAGCGTGGTTCCCATGTTTTCCTTTAAAAAGGTTAATATTGAACGCAAGTATTTCCCGCTTGTTCTCGTGGGTATCACGTTTGTTGCTGGTTCCTTATTTGCCACCCCATGGATTACCCTGTCTCTTCTCATGTTAAGTTACCTGGCAACAATTCCGCTGAGTATCAAGGCCTACAGAAAAATAGTGAGCTAACGCGAAGGGCTTAGCTCAAGTCTGTTTTGTATGGCTTCATGCAAAAATTAGAAGCCTGTGATTTCTAGGTTTAGATTTTTCCCCCTTAACTCACTCACATCATCGACATCTGTCCCTAATAAATAAAGGCTTTGGAAGTGAGTCCAATTGCCTAAATATAAACAACTCCATTTTCACCTTAAGTCTTATAGAAAACCTTTCTGGCGAGAAAAAACTATAAAAAAATACGCTAACTTCTTAGAAATTAGCGCAAAATTTACCTTATACCCTGTAGACCAAAATTAAAAATCTAATAATATGCCTAGCTCAGGATTACGGATCTTCAACTCACTTTCCTCACTGACTTGTGTGTCCCTTAAATGAAGGGGTTTCAGATTTATGGCTGAGCCAAGGGGGCTCACGTTACTGACGGCTGTATTGAATAAATAAAGCTCTTCAAGATGAGATGCTCCCTTTAACCCAGTGATATCAGTAACCAATGTCTCGCTTAAATTAAGAATTTTCAGGTTGGATGCTTTACCCAACTCCCCCACATCTTTGACAGGTATCTCGGATAAGTTAAGCTCTTGAAGCTGTGGTGCACGGGCCAATCCACTCATATCACAGACTTCTTTAGAACGTAAATCAAGAAATGCTAGATTGTGGGCTGTATCCCAAGGGAATGTCTCAATGGCGTGGGGATTACTTATCCTTAAACAGCCAATCGCGGGCAAATAATCCGCCAGATCTTTTATATCCTGCTCAGCTTCGTGGCGTAGGTAGAGAGAGACAAGGAGTTTCTGCTCTGCTGCTTTTCTGTCTAATCAGGGGGGACCACCTCTCACATTAAACGATATATATTCAAAATTGCCTCCTATTGATGATAATTATAAAAACTTATATCACTTATATAGCCATATAGATTTAATTTAACCCGCTTTTTTTGTAGAAAAATCACGCCACAAATTCTAACATAATTGAATATAAGCTTATTAGAGAGGACCTAATGACTGAAGATATTCGTTATGTAGAAGCTAAGGTTGTTAACTGCGATGGAAATGGTAGCAAGGATGGATTAGGCCATCCCAGCATCTATCTTAATGTCGGCAAGGAAGGCAAGGCTGACTGTCCTTATTGTAGCAGAACCTTTATTTACGAAGGATTACGGAGTGATAATCACTAATAAAGTTCTTATAGGTTGGGTGTGCCTCCTGAATATAGGCCAAACTCTAGAGTCTGATCATGAGCCCCCTCTTCTAATTAAACCCCAATCCCACACATGCATGGGCTATATTAGCAATGTCCTTTTGAGTTGCCTGCCATTCTGCGACGATTCCGCTGACAAGAATGACCACGAGCACTACCTTACCGCTAAGGGCAGGCCTTTCCCAACATCCTACGGTACTGATCCACAAAGGCATTATGCTGAGTCAGACTCGCACTAAAGTTATGTCCCCCGGCGCCATTGGCAACAAAGAACAACTCCTTACTAATGTGAGGATCAACGGCAGCTTGAATAGCCGCGCGTCCCGGACAACAAATAGGGCGAGGCGGCAGCCCATCCACAATGTACGTATTATAGATTGTTTCTGACTTTAAATCTTGTTTTGTAATCTTACGGCCCAGCTTTGATTTACCAAGGGTAATTCCATAGACAACCGTTGGATCAGCCTGCAGGCGCATCCCTTTATTCAGGCGATTAATAAAAACACCTGCGACTCTTTTGCGTTCATCCTGTCGGCCTGTTTCTTTTTCAACAATCGAGGCCAAGGTTAAAGCTTCAAGAGAGTTTTGATAAGGCAAGCCCCCTTTTCTTTTTCCCCACACATCAGACAAAGCCATAATCATCGCAGCTTCCATGCGATTCACCAAAGACTGGCGCGTATCACCATAAACATAGGTATAGGTTTCGGGCAGCATAAACCCTTCGCCGGGAATATGCTCAATCTCGCCGGTCAATAGCTCAAGTTTATTGATTTGGTCAATATGATCAGCAACCGTATTACCTTCAGCAAAGGTAACCTTGTGAACAATAACTTTACCGCAGCATAAAATGCGAATAATTTCGGTCGGACGAGCGTGATTAGGAATTAAGAATTCCCCAGCTTTTAACTTACCCCATTGGCGATTCAAAGCAGAGGCTAAAAAAAACACATATTGATTTGAAATGAGTTTCTTTTGCAGCAACAAGTCTGCAACCTCAACCATTCCCATGCCTTTTTTAATGATCACAGCTTCATCAGCGGCCCTTGTTACTGGAGCATAAACACCTCCTGTACCATAAAGCAGCCAGGCCATCGTGGCCATCAATAAAATGGTGATAAATAAAAATGTTTTCTTAATCATTAGATCACACCTTATAAAATGATATGCTTTTAAATAGAAACAAATCCATATAACTCATATAGTGACTGTTTTGTCAAATTGCAGGAAATATTGCAAAACATTTCCTTTACAATTTTCACCGAAAATGCCTATAGTTCAATTGTATCGTCTTCATTTGTTGTTAGAAAAGTTCAGTTACTTATTTCGCCTCTTATTTGTGTTTTGTTCTTAACCACTTTTTAACAGCCGATCAGACTACAATATTAAAGTGTGATACGGTTGCGTCCAGGTCTTACGAGCCAGTTTTTGTGAACCTAGTGCGCCGAGCTTAATTTTAAAGGAGGTTCATTGTGAACAATAAGCTATACGTCAGTAACTTGCCTTACTCTGTTAACGACCAAACATTGGCTCAGCTATTTGGGGATCACGGAGTAGTTATTTCAGCCAAAGTCATTACTGACAAAATGAGCGGACGCAGCAAGGGATTTGGCTTCGTTGAAATGGAAACTGAACAACAAGCAGATATTGCTATGGAAAAACTAAATGGTCAAGATCTTAATGGTCGTCGTATGAACGTTGCTATCGCTCGTCCAAAAGAAGAAGGGGCAGAGCGTCGTCCAGCAATGGCTCGTCGATAAGACAGTTGTTTCTATTAAAAGCCCCCACCTTGGGGGCTTTTTTATAAGCCCACTCCCAAGTCTCTTGCAAAAACCGATAAATAGACTATAAATTATAATATACAGGCGATAATTTATAGGGTATGAGAGCATGTCACAAAATTTTTCTATTTCTGATAGCGCGGCTCGACGCATTACACAGCTTTTATCCTCTACTGAAGCAAAGGGCTCCATGCTTCGTATTTCTGTTGCAGGTGGCGGATGTTCTGGTTTTCAATACTCTTTCCTCTTTGATGACACTGTGTTGGCTGATGATAAAGTCTTTGAAAAAAATACTGCCAAAGTTGTTATCGATGAAATTTCTTTAGGACTCTTGCAAGAGTCCATCTTAGATTACGTTGAAGATATGGTTGCCTCGACCTTTGTCATAAAAAATCCTAATGCGGCCTCCTCTTGTGGCTGCGGCAATTCATTCTCTATATAATATATACTTGATAATTTAAATTTTTATTCTTATATACCGATATATAATATATATATTATCGTAAAACCCTACAGGAATATAATGTTTAGAAAATCAATAATAATTTTTTTACCTTTACTTTATTAAGCAGTTGCAATTAAGCAGTTGCAGTGATGCTTCTGAGGTAGCGACAGGAACAACAATAATAAGGGATGTTAATCAGTCCTCTCTTCAAGAACAACAGAAAAGCTTTAGTGAAACCATTGATGGATTAATACCTCTCACTCAAGCGCATTTAGATTTTGCTGATAAATTTATTGCAAGCATCGCAACCTTTAAGACAGACCTTTCTGAAATTAACGATGTTGAGACTGAAAATTTTGTGAAATTATACCTTTCAAGGTCCTTTACTGTAGACCGAGATAAAGTATCCTTAAGAAATTTAGTCAGACACCTCTATTACCTCCAAGCTAATGATCAAGCTACTACCCGTTATATTTTAGATGTTTTAGAGAGTTTGAAATGGGCAATCATGGATCAGAAAATTGAATTTACTCATCCGGAGGTTCAAAAAGCTTTAACCAATTTACTAATAAATATAGCCGATATAACTGAGGCCACTAGTATTGATATTGGTACTCTCATCCAATCATTACAGTCTGTAAAAGATCAAAACACTAACCAAACCATGATAGAGACACTTTCTTCTATAAAGTCCTCCCTCCTTCCTCGAAAGGAAAAATCTGCTTTATATGATACTTTTATCAATCAATATATTGATAAAAAGAAAAATCCTGATATTGTTCAACAACATGAATTATGTATGTTTTATATAGAGCTCGAAAAATGGTTACATCCATTTTGTCACTACCTACCTAAAAACTTTGATGATTTTATTAATATGAATAAAAAGGTATCACCTTTTAATATTCAAATTAATATTCTCGTGATAGTAAAGACGAAAAGCTTGTGCCAGATTATAATTGATGAAGTAAATGGTGTTAAACTTACAGCCGCTAAAGCTAAGCTACGCGAACGCATTAAAGCACAATTTAAAACTCTTGCTGATGAATTCCCCCAAAGGAAGAAATAGATAAATTTTTGAAAAAACATAATACTTTAAAACAAGCAATTCTTTTAGAACAAAAGACCCAGCTTAAACAAGCACCTAAGCTTAGTAAACAGCCTAGAACTCTTTCTTCCCTTAAACAGCCCCCTCTTGAGGTATCAACTATTTCTGAGCAGCCGATGACGAATATAGGAATTCCTGTAGCAGCCACAGTGATAGCGCCTCTCCCTCGTGTTTCCATCCCCTCAATGGAGGATATGCCTCTTACCCCTCCAGCTGACATAGAAAATCTAAGCAAACATCCACTACAATTAGAAGAATTAAAACAACCAGAAGAAGAATGGGTGGATTATTGGACATGGCTCAAGCACAGAACTTTCCAACCACCTCCAACCATAATCAGGATGAAACAAATTTTACTAAACCATCCACGCCAGTTAACTTAAATGAAACCCTCAACGGTGATGCTTTGAAATTCTTTCAAGCTGTGTTTGGATTAAGAGGACATAATGTTCCCCGAACACATTTCAATGAATTTTTACGACACGTCGGCGGAAGTAAAATGAAACAAACCCCCTTTGGGTTAAAGTTTGTTGATTTAGATGATAAAAGTGTTTTATGCACCTATGCTATTCCCGATCTCCTAAAATCAGTAAATGTACGATTCTTTAAAGTTCATCAACCTCATGGAAATGAGACCTTCTCTAAGAAAACATTAGGATTCTTTTTCAAGCCGCAATTAATCTCGGCGGGTTATTGTCCCGCTGACTTATTGCCTGAGCAACAAAGCTCCCCATCACAAGGAACAAGCTCAACAGCAACAGCTAAATCCAAATCGATCAAAAAGAAAAAAGCTAAGAAAGCAAACAAGAAATGATAACACGTACAATTATAAAACAGTATTTAATTCGAACATCTGATGATATCCTTTACTGCATGGAAGCAGGCATTTTGCCTTGTTTTTATGAATCCCAACTTGCTATGAATGATTTTATCATTCAACAATTTGACTTTTTTGTCTCGAAACTTATTCTGGCAAACCAGGATCCCTCCTCTTTCCAGGTACTCTAAGTTCTGATAGGGTCAAATTATAGTGTTTACAGGGGGGGTTTTCCTTCATCCCGGACAAGTACAGCGATGCTTCGGCCAGAATGAGGTTCTTAACGCCCCTCTCATTAACCATGTAAAGGACCTGATTCATGAAGATCGTCACCTGGAATGTCAACTCAATTCGTGCGCGTCTCGAAAATATAGCCGACTGGTTGCGCACCCACCATCCTGATGTAGTTTTACTGCAAGAAACAAAATGTCAAAACCATGATTTTCCTTTAGAAGCCATCGAAGATTGTGGCTATAATGTCGCTGTTCATGGGCAAAAAAGCTATAACGGTGTTGCCATTCTTTCAAAATATCGAATTGAAGATGTAATTAATGGCTTACCTCCCTTTACGGATGACGACCAAGCCCGCTATATCGAAGGTGTTACCAATGGCGTTAGAGTTGCATCTGTTTATGTCCCCAATGGAAATACTGTCGGGTCAGAAAAATACCACTATAAATTAAAATTCCTAGACCATTTGCACGATCATCTAAAGGCAACACTTTTGTATGAAGAAGCTTTTATCATCGGGGGTGACTATAATATCGCCCCTACAGATGATGATGTAAACGATCCCGCTGGTTGGCACGAAAAAATTCTATGCTCCACACCCGAGAGGAAATCCTTGCGAGCCATCCTTAATCTTGGGTATAGTGATGCTATCCGTATTCATCATCAAGGCAAGGGACCCTATACCTGGTGGGATTACCGCAGCGGTTCCTGGCAAAAAGATGATGGCTTGCGGATTGATTTGCTTTTACTTTCCCCACAAGCGGTTGATCGCTTAGCAGGATCTGGTGTGGACCGAGATCCTCGAGGATTGGAAAAAGCATCAGATCATGCACCCACATGGTGTACACTATTATAAATAAGTGAATAGAAGAGAAGTATATGTCATTAACCAGAGAAAATGTGGCGAAAGTCGCAAAGTTAGCTCGGATCCGACTTGAAGAGGCAGAGCTAGATGCTATGAAAGTAGAAATTAACGGTATCCTGAATTGGATTGACCACCTCCAGCAAGTTAACACCGATGGTGTTGATATTTTCTCTGAACAACAAGAGCAACATCTTCCAGAACGCCCCGATATTGTTGACGATGGCAATATCGTTGACGCCATTTTGGCTAACGCGCCTGAAAAAACCCACGGTATGTTTGCCGTTCCAAAAGTTGTTGAATAGGTTGAATGATGACAAAAACAAATCTTACAGAATTAACGCTGACAGAAGCGAAAGATGGTCTTGCTCGCAAAGAGTTTTCCGCCCTTGAGTTAACACAAGCCTTTATTGAAGCGATGGAACAAAATCGTCATCTCAATGCTTATGTGACAGAAACGCCAGAGCTTGCTTTAGAACAAGCCAAAGCGTCTGATGCCCGCTTGGCGGCAGGGAATGCCGGTAAATTGGAAGGCCTTCCCCTTGCAATTAAAGATCTATATTGCACCAAGGGTGTCAAGACCACGGCTTCCTCCAAAATGTTGCACAATTTTGTGCCTCAATACGAATCAACGGTTACGCAAAACTTGTGGAACGAAGGCGCTGTTATGTTAGGAAAAGTTGCCATGGACGAATTTGCCATGGGATCATCCAACACAACCAGTTATTATGGTAATGTTATCAGTCCATGGAAAGAAAAAGATCGCCCGGAAAAAGAACTCTGTCCGGGGGGCTCTTCCGGAGGATCAGCAGCGGCCGTGGCCGGACGCTTGGCTTTGGCAGCCACCGCCTCTGACACCGGTGGATCGATTCGCCAACCGGCAGCCTTTACAGGCCTTGTCGGCATAAAGCCCACGTATGGATTATGTTCTCGTCGTGGCATGATTGCTTATGCATCCTCTTTAGATCAAGCCGGCCCCCTCACCCATACAGTAAAAGATGCAGCTTTAATGCTTGAAGTCATGGCTGGTCATGATCCCCTGGATTCAACCTCCTTAAATGTTGAAATTCCAAACTTTTCTAGCCTTCTCAAAAGCGATCTTAAAGGTCTTAAAATTGGTGTTCCAAAAGAATATATCGAGGGGCTGGGTGACGAAATGCTCGCTGAGGTTAATAAGGGAATTGAATGGGCAAAGTCCCAAGGAGCAACCATTCATGAAGTTTCGCTGCCCATGACCTCCTATGCTCTGCCGGCTTATTACGTAATCTCGCCAGCAGAAGCTTCCTCTAACCTTGCCCGTTATGATGGTGTGCGTTATGGTCTGCGGGTTGAAGGATCAACATTAGATGAACTCTATGAAAATACCCGTCGCGAAGGATTTGGTATGGAAGTCCGACGTCGTATTATGATTGGAACATACGTCCTCTCGGCAGGATACTATGACGCTTACTACCTAAAAGCACAGCGTGTCCGCACTCTCATTCAAAAAGATTTTGAGCGCGTCTTTAAAGAAGTCGATTTATTGCTAACCCCCACTACCCCCGGGTCAGCTTTTGCACTGGATGAAAAACCAACTGATCCTGTTCACATGTACTTACAGGATATTTATACTGTGACTGTCAATCTTGCCAACCTTCCTGGAATTGCGATTCCGTCGGGATTGGATCAACAGGGATTGCCCCTCAGCCTGCAGCTGATTGGTCCGCGCTTGAGTGAGCAACGCCTGCTAAATGCAGCGTTGGCGCTGGAGGAATGCGCAGGGTTTTCCAGTTTGGTTAAAGATCTAAGAAAGGCAGCTTAACATGTCAGAAAATAAAAACCTCATTCAAGGGCGCACAGGGCTATGGGAAGTTGTCATCGGTCTTGAAGTCCACGCTCAAGTAAACTCTAAGGCGAAACTTTTTGATGGATGCTCCACGGATTTTGGGGCGGACCCTAATACTCAAGTTGGTTTCTTTACAGCGGCGATGCCGGGAATGCTGCCGGTTATCAATCATCTTTGCGTGGATCAAGCAATTAAAACTGGACTTGGATTAAATGCCGTTATTAATAAGTTTTCAGTTTTTGATCGTAAAAATTATTTCTATGCTGACTTACCGTGCGGTTATCAGATTTCCCAATTTACACGTCCCATTGTCAGTGGCGGGTATTTGGATATCGATTTAGAGGATGGTGAATCTAAACGCATCAATATTACTCGATTGCACTTAGAGATGGATGCCGGTAAAAGCATTCACGACTTGCATCCTACAAAAACCTATATTGACTTAAACCGCAGCGGTATTGCCCTGATGGAAATCGTGTCAGAACCAGAAATGCGATCTAGCGCTCAAGCCATGGCCTATGTAAAAAAGCTGCGCTCTATTTTACGCTATATGGGAACTTGTGATGGGAATATGGAACAAGGCAGCATGCGGGTTGACGCTAATATTTCCTTACGCCGTCCCGGCCAACCCTTTGGCACCCGAGCCGAAATTAAGAACGTCAACTCAATTCGGTTCTTAGGCCAAGCCATCGAATTTGAAATTGCGCGGCAGCTCGACATCCTCGAAGATGGTGGCGAAATTGTGCAAGAAACGCGTTTATTTGATCCTGGCAAAGGAGAAACTCGATCCATGCGCAGTAAGGAAGACGCCCATGATTATCGTTATTTCCCCGATCCTGATCTGTTGCCCCTGCGCTTAACAGATGAAAGAATCAATGCGATTCATGCCACCATGCCAGAACTCCCCGATGCTAAACGTCAACGCCTCATGGCTGAGTTTGGCTTACCACTTTATGATGCAACTGTGATTGTTTCTGAACGCGAAACCGCAGATTATTATGAAAGGGCTGTCGCCGCCCTCACTGCTAAAGATAAAGTGCAAGGGGCCAAACAAATTGCTAATTGGTTGATGGGTGACGTTTTTGCTGCCATGAATCGAGACAACAAGACGGTCGAAACAATGCCGTTAGAAGCTAAAAACCTGGCAGGTATGATTGACCTAATTCTTGATAATACCATTTCAGGAAAGATTGCTAAGGACGTTTTCCTTAAAATGTGGGAATCTGGCAAAGCTCCCGCAGCCCTGGTCGAAGAACTCGGTCTCAAGCAAATCACCGATGCCTCAGTGATTGAACAAGCTGTTGATGAAATTTTGACTCAGCATGCCGATAAAGTTGCTGATTATAAAGCTGGAAAAGAAACTTTATTTGGATTCTTTGTCGGTCAAGTGATGAAAGCCACCCAAGGTAAAGCTAACCCTGGCATGGTTAATGACCTGATTAAAAAGAAGCTTTCTTAATTATTTTCCTGGCTCAGAAAACCCTCTTTTTTCAGTCGTTCTTATCTCCTTCTTTTCCCGGCCGAAGAGCCGGGAAAAGAGGCTCTTTCCAAGCAACAGAAGGACAGCCCGGAAACTCGAGCTCCTACCGGGTATCGTTTGTCATTTCGAGTTCCCGGCTCTTCGCTTAGCTGCGGTCGGAAAAAAAGACGTGAATTATAAATAAATCAACACAAAAAAAAACCAAGCAGAGTTTTTTCTACTTGGCTCATAATTTAAGATCTTAAAGGTAATTACTGGCGCGGACGATAGAGCCCAACAATTTGATTAATCATATTTTCCGTCATAACATCGCGATGATGGCGAGCTAGAAAACGGCGAATCATACGTATATTATAGTCATATAACTCCCTCCCACCCACGCTAGACATGTCAAAACTTAAAAATTTTCGACGAAAATGGGGGGCTAACTCTTGGTCCATTTTGTATTCACCGCAATCATGGCAGTGAACATCGATGATATTGTTTTCTTTAATTTCATCGTGTCTGTGTAACTTAAAGTTACAAATGGGGCATGGATTTGTCATTGTCTACTACCTTTTGGCATTACATTCTATCTTTACCGTATCACTTATATATTAATGTTTTACTAAAATTATTTAATTTTCAAGCTAGAATACAATCCCTTAAAAAAAACCTTCTTCATCCATATTAATAAATTTAATTAAATTTGACTAAATTTGAGCAGTAGAGAAAACTTATACCAAACACCCCGTATAAAATAATTTTAAAATTTGTTGTCAGGAGAAGGACTGAGATGAAGCAATCTAAAACACCAACCCCCTACAAGAAAACCACCGCTCTTAAATTTATTGCAACACTCTTACTTCTGAGCACTCCTGTACAGGCTGCACTCGATATTTATTCAGCGAATACTAATATTGTTGCTGATGCTGAGTATCCGGACGCTTATGACGGCGTAAGAATAAGGCCTGGTGTGACCCTTACGAATGGAGCGAACTTAGACTTTTTAGCTGGCTCCTCTCTTGTTTTTGACATTGTCAGCTATAGTGTTGGTACAATTAATAACCTTTCAGGGACAAGGGGTAACCTTCTTCGCTGAAGGCTCTTCAATTATTATGAATGTGGTGGGAACCCCACCCCCTAATGGGACATATGAGTTAGTCCGAGGAAAGGTAGGAAACGAAGGGCCACTACGAGTTATCCTTCAAAATTATTCCGACGCCACTCTGATAACAAGTTATGTTGCTGATATAAATGGATATATACGAGCCACTATTATCAACTACAACCGCCCCTCTGTTACGCAAACCGTCATCGATCAAACAATCACAACCTCTGATACGATTTTTAATCGAAATATCATAGACAATATCCCCTTAACATCTTGTTGCTCTCCAGTGTCTTGCCGCCCTTCTGAAACATCCCGGACCTTGGATTATAGCACGGCTCCCACAATTGCAAAGACCCTGCATCGCTTTGTAGGAGCGAACCATGATATGACGTCTTACAAATACACTCCCCTGTTAGCTCTGCCAGGCCTTAAAGAACGTCAAACAGACCTGACTAAAAGTCATTAATGAAGGACAGTTACCAACTTCACAATTTACTTTACCCCATAAAGGAATACGGGTGTGGATGACCGGAATTTATAACCACTTCTGGAATAAATTAAGTCATCTAGACTACAAAGCGCAATCAAAAGGATTCCAAATAGGTATCGATTCCACCACGACCCGCCTTCCCATTGGAGTATCTTTTGCTTATATGGCCAGAAGTAGCAAGAGTCAGTATTGGCCGCAATAGAACCAGCCAACTCGGATTATATGGTGGATATGGTCTTAATAATTTTATGGTTTTCGGAACGGCGTCTTATATTCATGGCCATAATAAGCTTGGAAATTTTACTAAGAAGCATTTTACGACCAATTCTTTTAGCGCCTATGTAAGGGGAAGTTATTCTCATCGACTTCCGGGCAAGAATATTCTAGAACCGTTAATTGCTTTAAGTTATGGCCATACATGGGTCCCGACAATCCACGAATTAGGATCGATGCTCACCCGTACCACTAAGGCAAAAGAATCTAACTCTGTTCGCTCAGAATTGGGTGTAAGATGGAGTCACTTTCTGGGACTCGACAATAAAGCCCAAACCCCAGTAAAGCTCTATATCCAAGCTTTGTGGAAACACAATTATAGGAACAAGCAAAAAACCGGCAATATGCAGTTTATTGGCAGTAATTTCATTACAACCTCTTTAGGACAGCGCCAAGCCAAAAATACTGCTGATGTGGGGATAGGAATTATTGTCCGAAAGGATGACATTGATCTCTCCTTATCCTATGGCACCAGTTTTGCCAAAGAAGTACAAAACCATACAGGTATGGCTGGCATTCGAGTCAAAATTTAAGAGCATTATTTTAAGTAACGATAAGGAGAAAAAAATGGAAAGAAAGTTGAGAAAAATATTATTTTTTGTCGCAATGAGTGGCTTAAGTATTTGCTTACAGGGCTGTACCGATAGCTATAATTTAGAGTTGGATGACAGTATAAATAAGGCTGCTTCCCATCATAACTGTTCCCCTAATTAAAAAGAGGATAAGAATGAAAAAAATTTTAGTTTCTTTGATTGTAACAATCCCTTTTTTATCTTCCTGTTATGATTTTACGGTATATTCGGGAGATCAAACTATAACATCTTTTGATGAGAATGATTGTAATGATGATACAGGCTGCGAGAATAAAACAGCAACCTATAATAAGCAGGACCAAACTTTTACAATAAAGAATACAGATGGAAACAAACAGACATCTACTTTTAAACAAACCAACGAAGAGACCACTGGTATATTTGGCGAGCAAATATTTACTTTAAGTGAAACATCCCGCACAATTACTTGTCCCAATGGCAAAACAACCACTTTCTACCCTGAGGATAATGCCACTCCGCCTGCTCCCCCTGCCAAAGTTTGGACTAAACTGTAATAAACTTTAGCATTTGAACAATAAAAGGCTGATCGTCATTGCTGAAAAACATATATTATCAGCCCTTTATTAATTATCACATTAGTTAAACATACCTGAATGTGTTTCTCCTTTCTTTCTCATTAACTGAAATTTTTTATTAAATAAAGTAAATACTTTTCCAATTGCCCAGTTCTTTAATTTTTTATGAAAGGCGAGCACTGACTTAGGGAGAGGAGATGCGTCAACTCTTTCATCAAGGGTTTGCAACGTAAGCTCCATGGTGAAAACACCTTCATCGCCATTGACCAGGACCTCACACCGAGAACTAAAATCTCCTAAACCAGCCAGATAGGAGATATAATTGCCAAACTTATAGCTTATTTCTGTATCCGATTCTTCCTCTTCTTCTCGTTTACGCTTTAACTCTTTTTCTGTATGTTTAATGCTATCGGAAAATCCCGCAACGAATTTCTCTTTATCAATTCCACTCTCTATTAATAAATTAATGAGGGGAGCCGGGATTTGCCCTTCATTTTCTGTAAGTCGCTCTACGGTCCCTATTACTGCTTCATAATAATCGATGTTAGAAAAATCATAGGATAATCTTCTTTTTTTCTGAGGACTTCTTTCATTTGCTACATCCTCAGGTACCCTATTGTGTAAATCGCAAAGCAATTGATCGAACATTGCCTCGTCACCAAATGTTACAATTTCTTCTGTGGGTCCAACTTTCTGTTGAGGATCATAACATATCCGGAAAGATAAAGCTTTACGACCATAACCTTTGTCAAAATTGGCATCCTCTTGCTGCGGAAATTCTAATACTTCTGTTTTTTTAACTTCAAAGACAGTTATGTAATTAAATGGATCATTAAGAACGCGTTTATCATCCACCTTTACCCGCAACATATTTGAAATTGCTGCTGAAGGTGGTGACGGTGAATTCGAAGCTACACTCCCGGCTTCGCAAGCATTAGCCTCTATGGCGCCGCTCAGAATCATTACAATCATAATCTGTATTTTTGTAAAGTAGTTGATATGCATTAGCATGTTTATTCCCCCCTTAAATAGCTTATCCTTACTTAGAGCTACTCTAAATTACTTTTTACCAAAATTTTAGGATATTTTACCTCTATTAAAAGAGCAAGATTATTTGTAAAGCTTAAAATATAAGAAAGGAAAAACCAAAAATTTCAATCAGACAGATCTAATAGCTGAGTTAAGCGCTGGCGGTGATCAGGTAAGATGCTATTGAAAAAATATTTAGCTAAAAAATAACCACTCATCTTCAAAGATTTAGCGATATCGTCCGCCTCCGCTATTCCTTCATCGCCAGATATAATAAACTTCGGAATTTCAAATAATTTATTGGCGTAAGGCAAGCCCGCCTCTCGACTGACAGCACAGCCAGATTTAGGGGAAACATAAGTTAAATCATCTTGTCTCCCCGTGGCTGCACACTGCGATAAATCCAGACCGTAACCTAAAGCTTCCAATAACCGCAACTCAAATATTGCATAATCCTTTAACCAGCCTGAGCCCGGATCTGCCAGTTTTTGCATCAAATTCACTACCATATCATAAATTAACGAATAAGGATGCCGTTCTGCCAACAAGCGATCCAAAATGGTCAACAGTGATACCATAGCCGTCAACCGCAGCGAATCTGGCATGATCCGGGCAAGGGGTGAATGAACAAGCTCTAATTGAAATGCCCCTAAATGTTCGGATAATCGTGCCGACCATTGAGCCTGTACGGTATTGCCGGGTTGCAATATTGGTCGATTACGGGAGGATATTCTGATAATACCGGCATGACGGCCATGGCTGCGGGTTAAAAGAGAGACAACAGCAGAGTTTTCCCCATGCTGCCGCAAACTTAAGATTACCCCGTCCTCTTGCCATTTCATGCGTTAAAATCAAGGCCGATATTGCGATAGAAAGATGATTTTTCTGACCAATTTTCAGCCACCTTGACGTATAAATAAAGGTGGACTTGACGTCCTAACAGCTGTGATAGCTCTTCACGGGCTGCCTGACTAATCTCTTTAATTTTTGCCCCCCGCTTCCCCAGAATAATAGACTTTTGGCCATCGCGGTTCACATAAATAACCTGATTAATCTTAACACTGCCATTATCAAATTCTTCCCATGCTTCTGTTTCTACGAAGGTTTCATAAGGAAGTTCTTGATGCAATTGGTGATACAATTGCTCACGAGTGATTTCTGATGCCCATAATCGTTGCGGCATGTCAGTAATATCATCTTCCGGAAACATCCAAGGTCCAGCGGGCGCTTTGGATACGAGATAGGCCATTAAGTCAGGAACACCATCTCCCGTTAGGGCAGAGATCATAAATATTTCAGTAACTTGCTCGTATTGGTGATAAGTTTCTGCCAACTTGAGCAAACGCGCTTTATCGACCGCATCCACTTTATTTAAAACCAGAATGACCTTACACCCCTCTAGACCTTTAAGGATTTCTTGGCTGCGGGATTGAATTTTTTGGCTAGCATCAACAATAAGGATTGTTTGGTCTGCATCGCGACCAGCGTCCCAAGCGGATGCCACCATGGCCCGATCTAAACGCTTCTTCGGGGCAAAAATACCTGGGGTGTCAATTAAGACAAGCTGAGCATCACCGGCCATTGCAATCCCTAAAATCCGTTGACGCGTTGTCTGAACCTTGGGTGAAACAATTGATACTTTTTGGCCAACAAGCTGATTAATTAAGGTTGATTTTCCAGCATTAGGTTCCCCTAGAACCGCAATAAATCCAAACTGAGTCATTCTTTTTCCTTTAAATTTTCCCTTATTATGGCAGCAAACCTCAAAAATGCAACAATTCAAAAGCTTATCATATTATTTTACCTTTTTATTCTTAATTAAAATAAAATCTCGCCAATCTATTCTATTTTTGCTATACTTCCGTTAAAATTAATAATAAATGAGTATGAAAATTGAAAAAACTTCTTTTATTGTGTGCTAACTTTGTATTTTTCTCCCATGGTCAAGCCAACCAAACAGATATTTTAAGCGACCTAGCCCAGCAGGGACAGATTACGCCACAAGAATATAATGATTATCAAAACAAAATTAAAAATTTTACCGACTTATGTAACGAAAAAGCTTATAAGGGTACCTCAACATTCACGTCTGCGGAAATTGATGCTTTTTGGAACTTGGTTGATGAATTAGTCGCTAAAAATTAATCTGATAAGAAAGCTAAGTAGCCACAGTCTTAAATTTAGGTGTTAGGCTGATAAATCTATCAGCCTAACAAGAATTTCATTTATTTTTTGCTGTGCTCTAGATACTTAAGGAAACCAGCCCGTTCCAAAAGAAGATAAGCTCTTTCCCAATAATACGTATTTTTCGGCAATATTGTTGCCCTATCGCCATGTAAGGTATGCATGGGAACAGCAACCATTTTACCACTAAAAATATTGGGAATAGCAAAGTGAACATTTTTACTTCCCCTTATAACACTTCCCTTCATCTTCTTTATAACCTTAATAAAACTTTCCATAGAAACTTGTTCTTGACGAGTGTGAAGGTTAAGCTGAAGCAGATTTCTTATAGTCGTCCAATGTTTATCCTTTAATCTCGACAGTATTGCTAATTGAGGTTGGGGACCATCAACCGTTGGACATAAAACTTCAACAGTTAATTTTGCTGATTTATTTTGATACTTTTTCCATGGCTCTAGGTCGTACTTTTCATCAACATTATCTTCGCTCGCCTTTTCAGTACCTTCCTCTTCTCCCTCGTGAATCTCACTACATTGAAGCTTGCCATCCCCTTTCTTAACATCTTCAACAGTGGGGAAAGCAATAGTATCAGCTGCATCATCTTGAGGCTCTAAAATCAGATCAAACAGCTCTTCTCTTCCCTCCGATTCAGGTGTATAAACTGTTAAAGCATCGATGTCTTGCTGAGAAATTTTCTCATACTGAGAAGCAAGGGGGGAGACTGACTTCTTTTTTGCTCGTTGTTTTTTGGGAGAAATAACATTTTCATTCTTTTTTTGTAAAGCTGCTTTCTTACTATTTATCGCCTTGATATGATCTTGCAAAATCTTAATGAGTATACCAGCAAAACCAGAAGTAACCACCTCGAGATTCTTATAGTCTTGAATTTGATAGCGGTTGTTCTTCAATTCTTTATTAATTCTTGGATTAGTACTATGTGTATATAATTGACGCAAAAATTGATGGTCTTTAGCTTCTTTTTTTACTGTAGCGACTAAAGAGAGCAATATTTCTTCTAAGGAGTTTGATTTTGCCCAGCCATCAGTTATACTTTTCTCTAGGTTTGCCAATATTTTGATAGTTTGCGCTAAGTTTTTATAAGCTGTATAAGCATCACATTCAGGTTTTTTATCCTCGGAGCCAAAGAGACTAAGGCGGAGCGACAGATCGGACCGATTTTCAGGCTTGTCTAAAATACTAACAATAATCGCCAATCTTTTATTCGATGCTAACAGTTCCTGCGTTGAGTTTTCCCAGAATTCTTTTTCAGACTGAACCAAAGCGTGAATTAATGATGTAGTTTCTTCTTCTGTTCTAAACTCGGGGGGTACGAAATTGTTTTCACGGCTTGTACTAAGCTTTTTTAAGCTATAATTCCCAAGATTATGATCCTCCAACGCAGTAGCATGCATCGGTCCAATTAAAGAATTAATTATCAAAACTTTATTTATAAATTTCATTTTATTACTCGTTATATATTTATCCTTTCTTAAATGGTAACTGTTTATTTATTGTTCAAGAGGCATAGATAACCTTCCTTATTTTTTTTGATAATCGCCTATCTTTTTAAAAATGAGAAAAATTTTAGGATAAATAAGTCATTAACTGCCAAAGTTAAAAGTCTGAAAAACCATCCGGCGCGTTTAAAAGATAAAAGGCTAATTACCCATCATCTTTTAAATAAAATATCGCCAAACCATTCCAATTTTGGTATATTTCATTTAAAATTATTTATAAATGAGTAAAAAATTTGAAGAAATTTATCTTACTTTGGAGCCTTCTCACTTTCTTCTCTGCCAATGCTGAAGAAGCGGATTGGGAACCGGACTTGTTAGGAAGAATGTATGCGCAGGAACTGCTAACCTTAGAAGAAGCCAGCGCTTATCACAATCAGATTCAGGATTTCCTTCGGGCTGCTGGGGAACAATTTGATCCTAACCTCGGTCTCTTTCCTGACGAAGTAGTTGATAGGTTTTGGGAGATCATCGAGGCACTAGAGAATAAAATTCCGCAGAAGCATGGTGAGGATTTAGAGTTAGCGCAAAAACCTTCTGTGTGACTTAAGCTCCCTTTTTTAAGAGCTCAAAATAGATAGGTTATCATTTCCCTTGCCCCTTCTTCGGGTTTCTGTAACAATACCTTATTATGGCAGGAACACCGATACCCCCCTCAGATAACAAATTTAATTTCAGCTATATGACGCGGCTGTGGCCGCATCTATGGGCAACGAACGCTTCTGTTAAAGTAAGATTTGGCATTGCCTTAGTCCTTCTGATCGCTAGTAAAGTCTTGCTGCTCTATGTGCCCTTGCTCTATAAAGCTGCGGTTAATGCTCTCTCACCTGAGCTCGGGGCTGTCACTGTTGTTCCTATCTTTATCATTTTAGCTTATGGGTCGGCTCGTCTAATATCGCAACTCTTTGGAGAAATTCGCGACGCAGTTTTTGCAGAAGTGACCCAAGCTGCCATTCGAGAGATTGCTCTCATTGTTTTCAAGCATATTCATGCTCTGTCCTTGCGGTTTCACTTAGAACGACAAACGGGGGGCTTAAGTCGCGTTATTGAACGCGGCACCAAAGCGATTGAAACTTTATTGACATTTTTAACTTTCAATATTATCCCCACAATTCTTGAAATTCTGCTGGTTGCCATCTTATTTGCGTACATGTATGGTATCAGCTTTGCTAGCGTCATTATCTTGACTCTTGGCGCTTATATCATTTTTACTCTGATGATCACCGAATGGCGTATAAGTTATGTCAGAACCATGAATGAGACTGATAACGAAGCCACGACAAAGGCTGTTGACAGCCTTCTTAATTACGAAACAGTTAAATATTTCAATAATGAAGACCATGAAGCCTATCGTTTTGGCCGTGCCTTAGAGCGCTATAAAATCGCGGCTGTTAAAAATCGGTTGGGGTTATCCCTTCTAAACTCTGTCCAAGCGTTTGTGATTACCATTGGTTTGGTTATTATCATGCTCATGGCTGGATTTAAAGTTAAAGACGGCAGCTTAACGGTTGGGGATTTTGTCGCTCTTAATGCCTTTGTTATTCAAATCTATATACCGCTAAACTTTTTAGGTTTTGCTTACCGCGAAATCAAAATCGCCCTTGTCAACATGGAACATATGTTTAACCTGTTAGATATCCCTCAAGAAGTTAAGGATATGCCGAATGCGCCAGCCGCTAACTGCCAAGAGGGAAGCATCGTCTTTCAGAATGTTTCTTTCCATTATGATGACCGCCGCTCTATTTTAAATAATATTAGTTTTGAAGTTCCAGCCGGCAAAACTGTTGCTATCGTTGGTTCAAGTGGAGCAGGAAAATCCACAATAAGCCGGTTATTGTTTAGGTTTTATGACACAACAGCGGGAGCAATCCTGATTGATGGACAGGATATTAAAACGGTTATGCAGGATTCTTTGCGCCAGCTAATCGGTATAGTTCCTCAAGATACCGTTTTATTCAATGACACCATTCGCTATAACATTGCCTATGGTCGCCCCAGCGCCAGTGAAGAAGAAATTATTGAAGCTGCCCAGGCCGCCCAAATTCATGACTTTATTTTGTCCTTACCAGATGGCTATAAATCAATGGTCGGTGAACGGGGCCTCAAATTATCAGGCGGTGAAAAACAACGGGTTGCCATCGCGCGCACTCTTCTGAAGCAACCAAAAATATTTTTGTTTGATGAAGCAACCTCGGCCTTGGATACTCGAACAGAGAGAGAAATTCAAAAAAGCCTTGAACGGTTGTCTAAAAATCATACCACTTTGATTATTGCCCATCGCCTTTCCACTGTCATTCAGGCCCATGAGATTTTGGTCCTAGAGAATGGACAGATTGTTGAACGAGGGTCTCATAAGGATTTGTTAACCCTTAGTGGTATTTATACAACCATGTGGGAGCGTCAAAGCGCTCAGTCTCCCTCAGCTTAAGAATATTATTACCTTTTTAAGATACCTAACCTCATAAGACTCCAGCTAAATTAACTTTTTATTTGCTAATTTTTTGCTAAAGTTGGTTGTATAATATAATTTTAGACTAAGTAACAGAGGGGAATTATGTCAGTTCGTGAAGTCGTCATCGTGTCAGCCCAACGCACACCAATCGGAGCCTTTCAAGGTGTATTTAATGATGTAAAAACAACAGCGCTCGGTTCAGCTGCCATTCAAGGTGCGCTTAACGCTATTAAGCTTTCAGCTGATACAATCGATGAAGTTTACATGGGATGTGTGCTTCCTGCCGGCCTTGGACAAGCACCCGCCCGACAAGCAGCTTTACAAGCCGGGATCACAAAAAATACCCCTTGTGCAACCATTAACAAAGTTTGCGGTTCGGGAATGAAAGCCATTATGCTCGGCGTTGATCAAATCCGCATTGGCCAGACAAAAACGATCGTTGCCGGTGGTATGGAAAGTATGACAAATGCCCCCTACCTATTGTCAAAAGCACGGGGTGGCTATCGTTTAGGACATGGCAAAATTTTTGATCATATGTTCTTGGATGGTTTAGAGGATGCTTATACCGAAGGGGGCGTGATGGGTCTCTTTGCCGAAGCCACTGCCGACAAGTATGGCTTTACCCGTGAAGAGCAAGACGCCTTTGCTAAAGAATCATCGTTACGAGCAATTAAGGCCATTCAAAGCGGCGTCTTCAACGGTGAAATATCCTCTGTAACGATCAGCAGCCGCAAAGGCGATATTGTTATTAGTGAGGATGAAACGCCAAGCAAAGTAAACCCCGATAAAATCCCTCAATTAAAGCCAGCCTTTAAAAAAGATGGAACGGTTACAGCAGCAAACTCTTCCTCTATTTCGGATGGTGCCGCTGCCGTTGTGTTAATGGAAAAAGAACATGCAGAAAAATCTGGTCATAAAATTCTAGCCACCGTCAAAGGGCACGCCACATTCGCCCAAGAACCTGAATGGTTTACAACCGCGCCGGTGGGTGCCATTCAAAAGCTATGTGAGCAAATTGGCTGGTCCATTGAGGACGTTGATTTTTTTGAAATCAATGAAGCCTTTGCCGTTGTGACCATGGCCACTATGAAAGATCTTAAAATTCCTCATGAAAAGGTTAATATTTATGGAGGAGCCTGTGCCTTAGGCCATCCTATTGGCGCGAGCGGTGCCCGTCTGGTTGTGACACTGATTCATGCTTTACATACCGAAGGCAAGAAGAAAGGAATCGCGAGCTTATGCATAGGGGGCGGTGAAGCCGTTGCTCTTGCCGTAGAAATCTAATCATCAAACTAAAGCCTGTTTCGACACTCAGACCTTTGCTACAGTGATGTAAAGCAAAAGTCGCTTGTTGCGAAACAGGTTTTTTTATATTAAGTTGTCAGCAAATTGGTGGCTGAGCTTTCTCAAATTAACTTACAGAATCTATTGTATTTAAATTACTTAAAGGGATCTTTAATGATTAACGTCAAAAAATCAAAAAATAATTTTGGAAAAATATCCTCTATTTTGGCAACAATAACAGTCGTTTCTTCTTTTCCATCTTATGGGATAGACAGCCCAAATAGTTTTCTACCAAGCGAAAAAACAGACGTAAACTTACTTACTAGTAAAGTAAAAACTTTAATCGAAAGCACTTGGGAGGACGGCGTTACTCAAGACACGATTGATCACCTCTATCGAATACAATCCTACGTAAAAAACCAACTTAGCCAGCTTTCATCCCCTCAACAAACTGATTTAAAAGATTTATTAGAGATTAATTTTTTACTGAAGGTGGAAGATCCTTCTCAGCCTAATAAATTCGAATCAATCTTCAGGGATTATCTTAATAATTTATTTGACCTTCCCCTACAACCATCTTCTGTAACACCCCCCCTGCCGTTATCTTCTCCCCCAAAAACCAAAAGACCCCGGGCATCTTCAATTATCTTTAATGAAGAGAAGCAAAAACATCAATTTCCCCAGATGCAGAGCCCGTTTTTCAATTCACTCTTTGCGAGTTTTAACTCATCAACTCCTACCGTAAGTTCCCAGATAGAACAAGGTGCCTTTACCTTCATTACCTCCCCCTCACAGCAAGAAGAAATAACAAACTATCGCTCCGTAAAACAAACATCGTATGTAGATCAAGAGAATAACATCGAAACGTTTGACTATGCGAAACTTGAAACCCCCGTACTTTTTATCAAAGCAGCTAATGAGAAAGTATACATTGCCTATGATGTATCAAAATCACTCAGCTTGATAAAATTGAAATTGCTTAAGCATTATAAAATAACTTTTCTACCAAATTTAGAAGGAAAAAATGTTGAGTTTGAGCCAACAGAAGAAATGATTGATCTAGGAAATGGAGAAAAATATCCGTTCGCTAAGATCAAATTTCCACCTCTCTCCTTTAATAAGAATTAATTTAACTGAAACACTGGAATAAATAATTAACGATAAAAACGAAAGACATCTTGCTTGAAATTTATGGTAAATTATGGCGAAATATAAGGGTACTACCCATCATAATTTAAGAACCAGAAATTTTAGATAGAAGAGTTGAGCGAATTTTTGAATTCAAAAAGGCGCCAACTCTCATAGATTAAAAACTGAGTTTTGGATTATTAGCATACGGAGGATACGATGCCCATTGCTCGCGCTCAAACGATGTCTGCCTATAAAGAAGCTTATAAAAATTCAATCGAAAACCCTGAAGAATTCTGGTTTGAAGAAGGCAAACGTCTCCGTTGGTCAAAGCCTTATTCGGTTGCTCGAGACTGCTCTTATGCCCCCAACAATCATCATATTCAGTGGTTTGCGGATGGGGAATTAAATGTCAGCGACAATTGCCTTGATCGTCACCTTGACAATTTAGCGCACAAGACCGCGATCATTTGGGAAGGTGATAATCCGACTGAGAGCAAAAGCATTAGCTTTGGTGAGCTGCATCAACAAGTCAGCAAATTTGGCAATGTGTTGAAAAGCTTAGGTATAATAAAAGGCGATCGTGTGGTGCTTTATCTGCCAATGATTATTGAAGCCGCCATTGTTATGCTTGCTTGCACGCGGATAGGGGCGGTCCATTCTATTGTTTTTGGCGGCTTTTCACCGGCTGCCCTTGCAAGCCGCATTCAAGATAGCCAGGCGAAACTTGTCATCACGAGTAATGTTAGCCGCCGCGGTGGCAAAGCGATTCCTTTAAAAGATAATGTTGATCAAGCACTTTCTCTGCCTGGCACTGATAGTGTAAAAAATGTGATTACCATTCAACGAACTCAAGAGAAAACTACCCTCCAGGAGAAAGATGTATGGTATCACGATCTTATGGCCGCTGCCGAGAGTGATTGCCCAGCTGAACCTATGAATGCTGAAGATCCTTTATTTATTCTTTATACCTCAGGATCAACCGGTAAACCTAAGGGCGTTCTTCACACCACAGGGGGTTACTTGCTGCACGCTAATATGACATTTGAGCATATTTTCGCCATTGAATCTGATAGCGTATTTTGGTGTACAGCAGACATTGGCTGGATTACAGGTCATTCTTATGTAATTTACGGGGTGCTGAGCAATGGTTGCACGACGGTTATGTTTGAAGGGGTGCCAACCTATCCACAGGCTGATCGTTTTTGGCAAGTAATCGATAAATACAATGTAACTCATTTCTATACGGCTCCCACAGCGATTCGTTCTCTTATCCGCGCCGGCGATGAGCATCTCAGAACATCCTCTCGCGATTCTCTCAAGGTTTTGGGAAGCGTTGGTGAGCCCATCGATCCAGCTTCGTGGCGTTGGTTTCATAAGTTAGTTGGCAAGGGACGATGCCCTGTTGTGGATACATGGTGGCAGACCGAAACCGGTGGCATTCTCATTACACCTTTAGCTGAGACAACGCCTCTTAAACCGGGGTCGGCAACATTTCCCTTTTATGGAATTGAACCCGCTATTGTTGACAGCAACGGTCAAGAAATTGAGAACGAAGGATCGGGCAATCTTATTATTAAGCAAGCCTGGCCAGGCCAAGCACGGTCCCTCTATAAAGACCATATCCGTTTTCTAGAAACATATTTTTCAACTTATAAAGAAAGCTATTACACAGGCGATGGCTGTTACCGTGATGGAGATGGATATTACTGGATTACGGGTCGGGTGGATGATGTAATCAATGTTTCAGGACATCGCATTGATACAGCCGAAATTGAGGCCGTTTTAAACGATCATCCTAGTGTTGTGGAATCAGCTGTCGTTGGTTTTCCCCATGATATTAAAGGTCAGGGAATTTATGCCTATGTGATTTTGGACCCCCAAGTTAACACTGTCGTAACCGCCTCAGATTTGAATACTTGGGTACGCCAGCGCATTGGTGTTATTGCCAGCTTAGATAAAGTCCATTTTACAGCAAACTTACCCAAAACAAGATCGGGAAAAGTTATGCGACGCATCTTGCGGAAACTTGCAGGCGGGGAAACGGACAACCTTGGGGATATAAGCACCTTACTTGATCCCACCGTTATCGAAGATTTAAAGAAGGAAATTCAATAGCAATCATTTGAGGACAGATTAAACAAATATATATTTAATAAGCCTAAAATATTACCTTTCCTAACATTTAATTATTTCTATATTATTAGAATAATAGATAGTATAATAATAAGATATAGAGAACAATTATATAAAAGCTTGATTTTTCAAATTGGTCTTACCATTTATAAAAAAAAGAAAATAAAATTCAGGAGCCATATAAATGAAATATACCTTAACAATGCTTCTAACCTTATGTTTACCAGCTATTAGTATGGATCAGGACGACCTACAAAGACAAATAGCTGAGTACGAAAAGCTCCAGCGACAAGCCTTACAAAAGATGGAGACTGACCTGGAACAAGCCCTGCGTGAAAGTGTGGGAGGGTCTTATTCGCCGCGCGGCCATCAGCGAGACATTCTTCCAACCCATACCCCTAATCCCTCTTTGGAGAATTTTGAGGATGATGAGATTCTGCAAACAGCTCTTCGTGAAAGTCTCCAAATATCTCAACAACAGACGCGTCAGCCTAATACCTTTGAAGCTGACGCATTACTTGCCCAACGGCTTTATGAAGAAGAAATGTCTTCTCACGCACCACTCACTACTGCTTTTCAGCCAAATAGTTTCCCGACTCAAAGACGACTTAATCCCCAATCATCTTCCCCTATAGACCCAGCCTCTGCTGAATTGATTCGTCAAATTGAAGCAGAAGATTCTTATATTGACTCAGCCTCTGCTGAATTGATTCGCCAACTTCAATCAATGGATTTAGGACAGACCGATGAAAGAGAGCAATATGACCGTAGTGTTCGCGCACGCTTTGTAGGAGTAGCGCCCGTCAAAGCGAGAAATGACTTCAATAAGATCAAGAGGGATATCCTTGCAATTTACAGGGGGCACGGCGCGGATGTTCATGCTGGAGATGGCTTTATATGCGCCACTGCTTCAAATTTACTCGCCATAGCAGCTCTATTTGATAACCATCTGTCTCAGGCCTCTCTATCAATTCATGGTGAGAACTTACTGCAATTACAAGAGCGGTTACTTCAATTAATTGCGCCCTATAGCAGTGTCTTAGATCAATATGCTTATCAAGATGTTAACAATAATATCCGTAAAAATTACAAAGAAATTACTGATATTATTAGAAGTCAGTTTGCCAGATCAAATAGAGAGATCGCTAGCTATGCTGGCGGTCAAGGAACACTCCTTTGGGCACGCTTTTTAGCTCTTGCAGCAGAACGACTTAATGATCCCCACACCCCAGAGGCAGTTAAACGAAACATCGCTATGATTGTGGCAGAGAAAGCGGTTGAGGGTATGCTAACGCAAGGAGGTTGTATACAAGGGTTCGTCAATCGCGGATTTATCGGGCTTTTAACAATTCTCGGCTTTGATTTAAGTGATCACAGTGAAAGTAACCAGTTCCAATCACATTAAGTTAATCATCACAAGCTGATGATTAAAGAAAATAGTCGATTGCTTCGATCACACAAAAACAGACCGTACTGGCAACCAAAATGCGGCTGAACCAATAAAAATATCCCGGTGTGTTATCATTCACCCGGGACCGCATAATCATCCAAACTGACGGGACAGAGCCCCGTCGCTTGATTGAAGATGCAACCGGTTGAGGACGATAATCAGTATAAGCCAAAACCTATCTCCGTTCAGTAATATCAACAAAAGGACGCTGTGCTACACCTGTGTAAAGCTGGCGTGGACGACCAATTTTTTGCAAAGGATCGCAAATCATTTCTTTCCACTGAGCAACCCATCCCACCGTCCGGGCTAAGGCAAAAATAACAGTAAACATAGAAGTCGGAATCCCCATCGCCTTGAAAATAATGCCTGAATAAAAATCCACATTTGGATACAATTTCTTTTCAATAAAATATGGATCACTCAGAGCAATTTGTTCAAGTTCCATCGCAATATCTAATAAGGGATCATCATGAATATTCAATTCCTTTAAGACCTGATGACATGTTTCCCGCATGACTGTCGCGCGTGGATCATAATTTTTATAAACACGGTGACCAAATCCCATGAGACGGAACGGATCGTTTTTATCTTTGGCACGGTTAACAAATTCTTTAATACGAGCTGGGCTGCCAATTTCTTGCAACATCGCTAATGCGGCTTCATTTGCTCCGCCATGCGCCGGTCCCCAGAGGGCAGCAATACCTGCAGCCATGCAGGCAAATGGATTTGCAGCACTGGATCCTGCAAGTCGAACGGTCGAGGTTGAGGCGTTTTGTTCGTGATCCGCATGAAGAATCAAAATCTTATCCATAGCCTCAGAAAGAATTGGATTGACTTCATAAGGTTCTGTCGGCACAGAAAACATCATGTGCAGAAAATTACTTGCATAATCCAAATCATTGCGCGGATAAACAAAGGGTTGGCCAATCGAATATTTATAAGCCATCGCCGCCAATGTCGGAACCTTTGCCACTAACCGATAAGCCGCAATTTCACGTTGCCGTGGATCATGGATATCAAGGCTGTCATGATAAAATGCGGATAAGGCACCCACTACACCCACCATAATGGCCATTGGGTGAGCATCGCGACGGAATCCACGGTAAAAAGATGGGATTTGCTCATGCACCATGGTGTGCATTGTTATATTTTTAATAAATTCTTTCTTTTGTTGAGGTGTTGGCAAATCACCATACAATAGCAAATAAGAAACTTCCATAAAGTCGCTTTTTTCTGCTAAATCCTGAATAGGATAGCCGCCATATAGCAGAATTCCTTCATCCCCATCAATAAAAGTAATTTTTGACTCACAACTTGCCGTTGCCGTAAACCCTGGATCATAGGTAAACAATCCTGTTTCATTGTAAAGACTGCGAATATCAATGACATTGGGACCACAAGACCCGCTTAAGACAGGGAGCTCAATGGTTTTTCCATTATAGATAACTTTTACTGTTGGTTCGTATTTTTGAGCGGCCTGTGTCACCGGCTCCTCCATGAAAAGATGACTATATTACCATACTAAAATCAAATTATTTAATAATCAATGAAAGAGCTCCCTAAAATCCGATTAAAATTCAAACAGCTTTTATTTTCCTTTAAGGATTGTTTGTCCCCACAGACATTAAATTGCACTAGATTAAGTAAAATTTAATTAATATAATGAAAAAATTGATAAATTTTATACAAGATTGGTCATGACAACCACAGATTCGGTCGTTCCCATTAGAACATCTGATGCTTTATTTTGCGCCGCAGAATGTATTCTTTCAAGAAATTTTGCGGTGGGAGAAAGGCTGTTAGAACGAGTCTTAACAGCCCTCCCGAATGAACCAACTGCGCTCCATTGAAGGGGGACTTCATTCTTTAAATAAGATAATATTATTGAAGATCGTAATCTTATAGATGCGGATGCCTAATAAATATACCATATGGATACGATTCTTTATCTAAACTTAGCTGTATAAGGACAAGCTCGTACGATATTACTCCCCGCCTGCATAAACATTCTCGCTCCAAACTTACTACTCTTAAATTACAAGTTAAAATTAAGAAAAAAACCTCGTATTAGAATGGCTTTAATATTAGCTAAATTAGAAAAATATTTTCCAAAAAGAGTTATAAAAATGACCCCCCAATTATAAAATTTTCTACTTAATTAATAAGAGGAAATTAGAATAAAGCTTATCTCTGGCCTTTTACCTTTTCTATTTGCGACTTTATATTCATATCGAAAGTCCACCATCTGCTGGAGAATGCCAGTTAGCTTTTCCATTAGTCTATGCAGCCGATGATTCTTTCCTCTCCATAACAAGCCCACCTCGGCCTCTTATTTTATCACTGATAGCCTAGAACCCGAATGTATTCTTTTAAAATAATATGGAGTATAAAAAACATGCTGAAATATCTAAATGCTAAGAAATTTAAATCGTTTACTTTTCCCCGGCTGATTGTTGCAGCCCTAGGATTTATTGTAAACCCCTTGCCTTTAGAGGCGGCTGAAATTGCTGAAAAACCGGTTCATGCCGCGACTTCCAATACCCCTGAAGTTGGCCAGTTCCCACAGCCTCAAACTTTACTCACCCTGCCGGATGAGGTGCTATTAAAATTTTAACCTATGAGGATGTTGCTAAGCAAATGGGCACAGTTTGCCATAAACTCGAGCGACTACGGCAAGATAAAAATGTTAATTTAACAATGATCTTGAAGAACAAAGCTCAATTTACACAAGGATGCCTTTATCCTCTGGTATTAAATTTAAATTTACCCCGTCCTCTGCCATGCTTAAGGCTATGGTTACGCAATGGACAACACTAAGCCGTATTGATTTGTCGAGAACAGACGTAACAGATGTATCGGCCCTGGGTAATGTCCACACCCTTAACTTGCAGGGATGTGAAGGCGTAACGGATGTGTCTGCCCTGGGTAACGTCCATACACTCAACTTGAGGGGATGTAGAGGCGTAACGGATGTGTCTGCCCTGGGTAAGGTCCACAACCTTACACTATATTGAGAGTAAGTATTAGGGGATTTAGGCACCCAGAAAGTGCGAGTCGCCTGACGCAAAATTCCCTGGGGGGCAGCAAAGGAGAGTGACCTTTTAATAGGCCTCTCTTTTCTTCTGGGAGGTAAGCCGTTCTCGCGGGCAAGCTTTGAAATGATTGAGCTTTTTCTATAAGTCCGTTCAAGCGTCGAAGGGAAAATTTAATATTACCTTGAGTCACAGCGAGTTGTATGGCTTGTCCATATTGATAAGCGTCAGCGTAATCTTCCCCCTCTCGCTTCAACTTAGTCATGCCAATTTCGTGGCGGATTTATTGCGAATAGTTTGAGCGAATAGGTTCTTAGAACATTGAGCAATTATGGGGGCATTAGCGAAACGGTCGGATGCTTGAGACAGACTTGGGCTCTATATTTGATAAGGAGAGGTCAGTATTGCTCGCTCTACTGGAATGCCTCCCAACTGTACAAATGAAGCCCATACAGTAAGGTCAAAAAATTACTGATAAAAAATAGTTATTTTAGCCATGGGTATTTTTCTTTAAGGTACTGATTGCGAGCCGGAACAGACTGTACTAAAATTTCTACTAACTGAACTCTAAGTTTGATGACATCAGTAATCTGCTTTTCCCAAAACATTGTGGTCGATAGTTGCTCTTTTATTCCTTTTTCCAAGAAGATTTTCTCCTGCAGGAGCTTAATAACCTTTTTATTGATGATTTTAGAATTTTCTTCTTGGAATTGGGAATTATGAAGATGAGTTGAAATGGTATCTTTTTGAATTCCATACTGTTGGGCCAGTTCCAAAATTTCCTGTTGATGGCTTTCTGGGGTCTCTTTATTGGCCAATAAGGGTGTATATGCCTTTAGCAAAGTATCAACCTTTTCCGCCTCAGCTTTTAAATTATTCAAAGCTTGAACAGCAATATTTCCTCTATCCTTAAGCATTTTCTGGATCTGACTAAAACTTACGTGAGGGGAGGCATCTTCCTCATACAGCATACTATATAATAAGTCGCCTATTTTAACATTCTTTTCACCAAAGCAGGCTAAGTTCCTAAGTTGCGGATAGCACCGTAACGAAGAAGAATTATTATTAGTTGAATAGTTAAACTTACTTAAGTCGTCTGTAAACCTAACCATAAATCCAGGCTGCTTTAGAGCTGAGATAATCTTTAAAACCAAACTCCCAAAGCCTAACATTTTATTATGAAGAGCATGCATCTCATGGTTATCTATAGTATCTTTAAAACCAGCCTTATTTAAACCCGCATAGAACCCATTTTCCTTAATAAGCTCGTTATTAAGCCTTTTTAAATTCTTAACTTGTTCCCTAGTATTAAGGTCTAGCGTGCCTCCATTCTGGAGAGGTCCTAATATCTTATTTAAGTATTGTTGAGCGTCTTCATAATTCTGCTCCGCTGCTTTTCTATACCACTCAACCGCTTGGTTAAGATCTTTATCTATCCCTTTGCCATCTTCATAACACACTCCTAAAGCATATTGAGCAGCTGCATGATCCTGCTCCGCTGCTTTTTCATACCATTCAAACGCTTGGTTAAGATCCTTATCTACCCCTTTGCCATCTTCATAACACACTCCTAAAGCATATTGAGCTTCTGCATGCTTCTGCTCCGCTGCTTTTCCATACCACTCAACCGCTTGGTTAAGATCTTTATCTATCCCTTTGCCATCTTCATAACACACTCCTAAAGCATATTGAGCTTCTGCATAATTCTTCTCCGCTGCTTTTCTATACCACTCAAACGCTTGGTTAAGATCCTTATCTACACCTATGCTATGGTCATAACACCACCCTAAGCTATATTGTGCGGCTGCATGATTTTGCTCCGCTGCTTTTCTATACCACTCAACCGCTTCTTTAAGGTCCTGCTCTACACCTTTGCTATGGTCATAACACCACCCTAAGCTATATTGTGCGGCTGCATGATTTTGCTCCGTTGCTTTTCTATACCACTCAACCGCTTCTTTAGGGTCCTGCTCTACCCCCTTGCCATATGCATAACAAATTCCCAAATTATATTGAGCTTCTGCATAATTCTGCTCCGCTGCTTTTCTATACCACTCAACCGCTTCCCTCGGATCCCGCTCTACACCTATGCTATGGTCATAACACCACCCTAAGCTATATTGTGCGGCTGCATGATTTTGCTCCGCTGCTTTTCTATACCACTCAACCGCTTGGTTAAGATCCTTATCTACACCTTTGCCAAATAGATAACACTGCCCCAAGTTATATTGAGCGGCTGCATGGTTGTTCTCCGCCGCTTTTCTATACCACTCAACCGCTTGGTTAAGATCCTTATCTACACCTTTGCCAAATAGATAACACTGCCCCAAGTTATATTGAGCGGCTGCATAGTTGTTCTCCGCCGCTTTTCTATACCACTCAACCGCTTGGTTAAGATCCTTATCTACACCTTTGCCAAATAGATAACACTGCCCCATCTCAAATTGCGCTTGGGGATCATTTTTCCCCGCTTTTTCTTTCAGCTGGATTAACTCTGGTGAGATACTATCTTGACAGATATTGCTTTCTGAGAGCCCATCTGATGATGAAGAAATTTTTTGCTTTTTTGCAACAGGATTTTTCTGCCCTAAAATGGTTTCTTTTTCATCTTTTTTTATCTGCTCTATCGAGCGTTTAAGGGAGCCTGCTGGATGAGAATTCTTTTTTTCGATATCCATAAAAGCCAGAGCATTTGGCTCCCCTTCTTTTTTAATCGCTAGAAGAGGGGTGGCAGTATGACTTGCATTAAGGTCTTCTTCCGTAACAGCCGTAAAGGAAGGGACATCCATAGCGGTAGCAGTATCTATGAAGGGAGGAAAGGATAAAGTTGTTGTTATCAAAAACATTGAAATTAAGCGTTGCATTTCTATTTATCCGATTTTGAGTTGTTGTTATTAATTAATAATGTGGGAAGGAAAAATCAAGAGTCTAGATTATTTTTTATCACTCTTTAAAACATAAAAACTTGTGTATTTTAAGATCCGGAGTTAACATGCTTAGCCTTACCGGTGTCTTTTATGGTTCTACAGATTAGAATGAAATGAGTCTAGCTTATTATCTACGTTCTCCCCCACAAATGTGAGCCATAATAGGCACTCGAAATTTCCAGAAGCATCCCTCCCCTTAATAAGTTGAAGAGCTACCCCTCCTTAGGGTATACTAAGAACCAATATGGATAAGGATCAAAAAAAAGTGATAATAGCAATTGATGGCCCCTCTGGCGCCGGCAAAGGAACGGTCGCCCATTATCTTGCCAACAAATTTAACCTTAAAATTTTGGATACAGGCTTACTCTACCGCGTCGTCGCAAAAATGGCGCTCCAGCAAAAATTAGGGTCTGATCAACTCGAAAAACTGATTGAAATTACCAGAAATGTTACAGTGGAGGATGTTACTCAGGAGGGCTTGCGCAGTGAAAAGGTTGCGGCCATGGCCTCCAAAATTGCCATCATCCCCGCGATTCGCACCATTTTAAATCAAGTTCAGCGAGATTTTGCCGTTTCGGATCCGGGCGACCATTTGGGTGTGATCCTGGATGGACGCGACATTGGCACTGTGATTTATCCAGACGCCGATTGCAAAATTTATCTAACGGCAGACCAGGAAATCCGGGCTTTACGACGGATGAAGCAAGAAAGTAATGTGTGTCAACTTGAAATCCACCAGATGATGGCCGAGCGCGACAAAAGGGACTCATCGCGTACAACCGCCCCTTTAAATGCTGCAAAAGACGCCTATATCATTGATACAACACATTTAACTATTGACGAGGCCTGCAAAAAAGCCGCATACTATGTGCAAAATTCTTGTTTACCTAGTGCAATGACTGTGTAAACTTGTTTTTTAAGCCGGTATTTTATCTGCCAGCAGGTAAGATACTGAATTTACTAACCCCTAACCCTTCAAAACAATTGGAAACTTCTGATTTTTTGGAGTTTTTAAGGAAATTTTATGTCTAATATATCTGTTGCAAAAACCCCAGCTAAAGAAAGCTTTGCTGATCTTCTCGAAGAATCCCTTCGTGGTCGCACATCCTTTGAAGGAAGTGTTGTAAAAGGTTACGTTCTATCTATTGACGATGATTTCGTTACTGTTGACGTTGGCCTAAAGTCCGAAGGTCGTATTCCGCTACGTGAATTCGCTGGCCCAGGTCGCGCGCCTGAAGTCAAAGCCGGTGACTTTATTGACGTTTACGTAGAGCGTATGGAAGATAAAAACGGTTGCGCCGTTCTCAGCGTTGAGAAAGCTCGCCGTGAAGCTGCTTGGGGTGAGCTTGAAAAAGCATCTATCACTGGAGATCTCGTTAACGGTGTTATCTTTGGTAAGGTTAAAGGCGGTTTTGCTGTTGATCTTGAAGGCGCCGTTGCTTTCTTGCCGGGTAGCCAAGTTGATGTTCGCCCAATCCGCGACATTACGCCATTGATGAACATTGCTCAACCATTCAAAATTTTGAAGATGGACAAACTGCGCAGCAATATCGTTGTTTCACGCCGTGCCGTCCTTGAAGACAACCGTTCTGAACAACGCGCAGAACTTGTTTCCAATCTATCCGAAGGCCAAGTTCTTGAAGGTATCGTGAAAAACATCACTGATTACGGCGCATTTATTGATTTGGGCGGCGTTGATGGTCTATTGCACGTTACCGACATTTCCTGGCGTCGTATTAATCACCCAGGTGATGTTCTTAAGGTTGGTGAAGCCATCCAAGTTCAAGTCATCCGCTTCAACCGCGACACTCAACGGATCTCCCTTGGCATGAAGCAACTTGAAGCAGATCCTTGGAAGGGTGTTGAAGAACGCTATGTTCCAGGGTCACGCCACAAGGGTAAAATTACAAACATCGCTGACTATGGTGCCTTCGTGGAACTAGAACCAGCTGTTGAAGGTTTGATCTATGTTACAGAGATGAGCTGGACGAAGAAAAACGTTCATCCATCCAAGATTTTGACTCAAAGCCAAGAAGTCGAAGTTCAAGTTCTTGAAGTTGACATGACAAAGCGTCGTATCTCCCTTGGTTTGAAGCAATGCTCCGAAAACCCATGGATACGTTTTGCTGAACAATACCCAGCCGGTAGCATTCTTGAAGGCGAAATCAAAAACATCACTGAATTTGGTATGTTTGTTGGCGTAGATGAAGAAATCGATGGTATGGTTCACATGACTGATGTGTCTTGGGACAATGGCGAAGATTCGGCTCAATTCAAAAAAGGCGACGTTGTTAAGGTCAAAGTTTTGGACGTGGATCCAGAAAAAGAACGTATCAGCCTTGGCATTAAGCAATTGAATAATGATCCTTTCGCAACAGCTCTCGAGGGCATTAAGAAAGGCGCCATCGTTACATGTACAATTACCGATGTTAACGACAAGGGACTTGAAGTTTCTCTTGAATCGGGTCTAACTGGTTCTATTAAGAAAATCGATTTATCCCGTGAACGTTCTGAGCAACGCCCAGACCGTTTCGCTGTTGGTGAAAAGGTTGACGCCATGGTAACATCTCTTGATCGTTCTGGCCGTAAGGTTGCATTGTCAATCAAGGCTCGTGAAATCGACGAAGAGAAAAAAGCTATGTCCGAATATGGTTCTGCTGACAGTGGTGCATCCCTTGGTGATATCTTGGGTGAAGCCATGAACAAGGCAAAAACGACACCAACAAAATCTAAAAAGGCCGAAGCGGAAGCCTAAGCTTTTAGATTGAACGAATATCTAAAAAAAGCCCTCGCAAATTAGCAGGGCCTTTTTTGTGCTTACCTACCTCTTAGGGAAAAATTTAACTTAATTAAGAACCAACAACGAGAATCAAAAATCAAATCAGGAAGGCCGATGCGACGCCCACAGTGACAGCCAGCAGCATTTGTCCACTTTATCCTATCCTATTATAAAGTTTTCCTAAAAACTCTATATCACCTCTCCAGATGGCTCGGCTAAATAATATAAACCATAAAACAAGCTTAGACCGTCGCCTAAAATTACGAGGGTAGGATAGTCTTTAGACACAATTTTTTGACTAAAAAATAGTTCCTTCAAATTTCTGAAGAATTCACCGCGTCTTTGAATGGTTTGAGTGCCCCTTTTATTTTTCATAAAAAACTCTTAATAATTTGACTCAAATTAAAAAACATGATAATTACACTTAAAATCAAATAACAAATTAAGGCTAACGCCAATGTTAAAAATTTTTTCCCTTCTTATATTTTGCTCTCACATGCCTGCTTATTGCTATCAACACCCCGATAATAGTCATGAGTTATATAATTCAATTCAAGACAGTAATAAAATATCCCCAGAACTCAAAATAGGGCTAGCAGAAACAAGGTTTTGGCACGACCTGCACCTTAAGTACCCCAATGCCGACGATAAAATTCCAGAATTAAGAGATCAAGCAGACAATCTTGCTCAATTAACAGGTGTACAACTTCAAAAATTTTATAAAGGCGACCAAAGGGACACCCGTTTAAGAAGATTTAACAAAATTTATATGAACTGGATAAATACAAACAAAGAGACTGATCCCACACTGCGCCAATGGTATAAGTTTTGCATAGAAACCTCTTGGGCATGCTCTAATGAGTCGGCCAGCAGCTGTATGGATGATATGCTTGCAAGTGCAGATCATTTAATGAAGGAAGGTTTTATCCTTGGTATTATTTATCTCCCTGCAGGAAACCCCGATTTTGATGGCATTATAGGCGAAGCGGCTAGAGTTGCCGGAATTGCCACCAATGTTTGGTTAACGGGTTTATCTGTAAGGCCAGACCTCATGGCCGACGATAGGAAACAAACACCCCAAAATTTTTTATGGAATACCATTCATGGCCATGGATTGCCATATCTGGTTAAGCATACAACGTTAACTCATTTGGATTATCAGCAAATTATCAGGATTAACTTACTCGAAAATCCAACTAATGACGTTTATTTTTGGCATTTTAATTGGCTTTATGAGCATAAAATTGACGGCCCTTTGCCTAAGGGACTAGATGAAGAAGCCTATGGCCAACTGATTGAAAAAAGCATTTCTTCAATATAGATAGGGGAAATTTGTATCCCTCTCTCCTCTCTTCTCTGCTATATCAATTAAAAGCGGCCCTCACGATAATCAGCGTACGCTTTTTTCAACTCTTCCTCCGAGTGCATCACAAAAGGGCCCGCTCCCACAATGGGCTCATCAATGACCTCTCCACTAAGCAAAAGGAATTCAGCATCGTCTAAGGTTGAAATTTCAATTGCATCTCCTTGAGTATCAAAAAACGTGATATGCCCCGCTTCCAGCGTTGCCGCATCATTAACCATAATTTTTCCTCGCCTTAACAAGAGAATGGTCGAATATCCTTCTGGAATTTCAATTTTCTGTTGAGTGTGAGCTTCGGAGTGCATATCCCACACATTAATAGATGAAAAAGTAGTGGCGGCCCCTTGAACCCCCAAATAATTGCCCGCAATGATCCGGCAATACCATCCATCCCCGTTCAAGACAGGAATACGATCTGCTATTATTTCCTGATATTTTGGTTTTGTCATTTTATCCTTAATGGGCAAATTGACCCACAGTTGGACAACCTCGAACACACCACCCGCTTTCGAAAACTCCTCTCCATGCCATTCCTCATGCAACACGCCCCTCCCTGCTGTCATCCACTGCACATCCCCAGCCCCAATCTTGCCCGTATGCCCTGCATTGTCACGGTGTTCCAGTTGGCCAGAATAGACAATCGTTACGGTCTCAAACCCCCGATGAGGATGCTTGTCAACGCCTCGAATTTTATCAGTCGGCTTAAAGTCTTCAGGACCAGCATAATCCAACAGTAAAAAAGGACTAACAGTGATAACAGGTGATCGATAAGAAAATAAGGTTCTGACGGGAAAACCATCACCTACCCAATGCTTAGCAACAGCCGCCTTAATCTGTACAATCATTTTCAGCGCCATAATCCCCTCCTTTTCCCACCAATCTTATAAAAAATCTCCAGATGATCAAATAAGTGTTGCACAAGACCGTAAATATTTGGTATACATCATACATGCTTTTAATGACGCGGGGTAGAGCAGCCCGGTAGCTCGTCAGGCTCATAACCTGAAGGTCGTAGGTTCAAATCCTGCCCCCGCAACCAAATAAAGTATTTATTCTCCCCAATTCATCTTTAATTTAAGAATAGTTTTTTTGCAGCTCTTAGAAAAATCAAGTTGCCAAGCAGGCCTTCTTTTCTATTTCCTCAATTAAAAAATTTTTATTTAATTTTTATCCAGCATTTTTTTTGATAAAATTATTTTATCCAAGGACATTTAAAAACCCGCTCCCTTAAAAGGCTGAGTTTTTAAATCACCGTGGATATAAAAAGAGGATGAGGGCACCAGCATGCGTGAAGCGACAGCAAAACTCCAAGAAAAACTAGAAACTTCTGAACAGGGGGGCGGTGCTGACAGGATTAATTCTCAACATCAACGCGGTAAATTAACAGCCAGAGAACGCCTTAATATTTTACTTGATGCCGATTCCTTCGAAGAATGGGATCGGTTTGTGGAACATCGCAGTCATGATTTCGGTTTAGACAAACAAAAATTTTTAGGAGACGGCGTCGTTACAGGCCATGGTAAGATCAACGGCCGGTTAGTATTCGTGTTTTCCCAAGACTTTACCGTTATGGGGGGAAGCCTTAGTGAAATGCATGCCCAGAAAATTTGCAAGATCATGGATAAAGCCGTTGAGGTGGGCGCACCTATTATTGGGTTAAATGACTCCGGGGGGGCCCGCATCCAAGAAGGCGTGATTTCCTTAGGGGCCTATGCCGACGTTTTCAAACGGAATGTTTTAGCCTCTGGCGTTGTACCTCAAATTTCATTGGTCATGGGCCCTTGCGCTGGGGGTGCTGTTTACTCTCCTGCCATGACAGATTTTATTTTTATGGTAAAAGATACTTCTTATATGTTTGTAACGGGGCCTGATGTTGTTAAAACCGTGACGGGCGAGATCATTAATTCAGAAAACCTGGGCGGAGCGAAAGTCCACACGGGCGACTCTGGCGTTGCCCATGCAAGCTTTACCAATGACTATGATGCTCTCATGCAAATTCGCCGTTTTATGATGTATATTCCTCAGAACAATCGAGAGCATCTCCCCCCTCTTCCCCACCAAGAAATAACGGAAGATAGCATACTGTCTCTCGACAAACTCATTCCCGACAATGCCTCCCATCCCTATGACATTAAAGAATTGATCCAAAAAGTTGCTGATAATGGAGAGTTTTTTGAAATTCATCCAGAATGGGCCGGCAATATTGTGGTTGGATTTTGTCAGCTTCAGGGTCAAAGTGTGGGTATTGTCGCTAACCAACCCATGGTTCTAGCAGGCTGCCTGGATATTAATGCCTCGCGCAAAGCGGCACGGTTTGTTCGATTTTGTGATTGTTTTAATATTCCCATTATTACCTTTGTCGATGTCCCTGGTTTCTTGCCAGGTGTGGATCAAGAAAAGAACGGGATTATTACTCATGGATCTAAATTGCTGTTCGCCTATGCAGAAGCAACAGTTCCCAAGATTACTCTCATTACCCGCAAAGCCTATGGGGGTGCCTATGATGTAATGAGTTCAAAGCATATCCGTGCAGATGTAAATTATGCATGGCCATCGGCAGAGATTGCGGTAATGGGACCAAAGGGTGCCGTTGAAATTATTTTTCGCAAAGATATCAATAACCCTGAAAAAATTCAGCAACATACAGAAAATTATCGGGAGAAGTTTGCAAATCCCTACGTAGCTGCTAAACTAGGGTACATAGATGAAGTGATTTTACCCCGGGATACACGCCGCAAGTTGATTCGCTCATTGGAAATGCTGCGTAGCAAACAACTGCAAAACCCGTGGAAAAAACACGATAACATCCCTTTATAATGCACAAGGAGAACCCAATGTACGAATCTGAAAATCACATCCGCGAACGGATCCGAGAATTAAAAGAATATTATACAAATGTCGTTATTTACGGCGTCGTCATTTTTGCCTGCCTCATCATCTGGATGACAACTGGGGGGACCTTCTGGCCGATTTGGGTGATCGTAGCATTGGGAGCCGTTGCCCTTCTAAAAGGTATTCGTCTTGGCCTATTCCCAAAACTAAATGAAATTTTCCCTTTCCTCCGATCCGACTGGGAAGAAGAGCAAATTCGCAGGGCGTTGGAAGAAAAAATCGAAAATAGAAATGAAAAAAAGGGTGAATAAATTTTAAGGGTTGCCGCCGTCATTATAAGACGGCAACAATCTTCAGATTACATCTTTACTTTCTCTCCCCCTAAGCTGCGACGCGCATTCTCTGATGACTTTAGTTAGGAAACAGCACCCATGCAAAAAATTCTGATCGCCAACCGCGGCGAAATTGCTTGTCGGATTATTCGCACAGCAAAATCTATGGGCATAAAAACTGTGGCCATCTATAGTCAAGTGGATCATCTTTTACCGCATGTAGACATGGCTGACGAAGCTTATTGCATTGGCAATGCGCCATCGCGAGAGAGTTACCTCAATATTGATAAGATTATTGGAATTGCCAAGGACTGTGGTGCCGATGCTATCCACCCCGGCTATGGTTTCTTATCAGAAAAGGCAGATTTTGCCAAAGCAGTGACAGGTGCTGGGCTGATTTTTATTGGCCCCTCCGCTGATGTTATTCATTGCATGGGGGATAAGTTGGAAGCAAAAGCCTTAGCTAAATCGGCTAATGTCACTTTAGTGCCTGGCAGTACCTCTGCTTTAAGTAATATCGCTGAAGCCCGTGAATTTGCCCGCCAACATGGCTATCCTGTTCTTCTTAAAGCTGCTGCCGGCGGGGGTGGCAAAGGGATGCGCGTTGTTACCAATGACCTGGGTTTACAGGAAGGGTTTGAGCGAGCCCGCAGTGAAGCTCTATCAGCCTTCGGCGATGAGCGGGTCTTTATTGAAAAATATATTGAAACACCCCGCCATATTGAAATTCAAATTCTGGCTGATCAGCACGGCAATGTGATTCATCTTGGCGAAAGGGATTGCTCCTTACAAAGGCGTCACCAAAAGGTTGTTGAAGAATCCCCTAGTCCCTTTGTCAGCCCAACCCTGCGTCAGGAAATTGCCCATCAAGCCGTTGCCCTGGCTAAAAAAGTTGGCTACACTTCTGCAGGAACGGTTGAATTTATTGTTTCCCCCACGGGAGAGTTCTATTTTCTAGAAATGAATACCCGTCTTCAAGTGGAACATCCGGTGACCGAGGCTGTTTACGGTCTTGATCTCGTTGAATGGATGATTCGTATTGCCCGTGGTGAAAAGCTGACTTTAAAACAAGCTGATATGCAGCCATCGGGCCATGCCATCGAAGTCAGGCTCTACGCCGAAGATCCCAGCGCAGGCTTTCTGCCGAGTGCGGGTAAACTCATTCAATTCCGCCCACCCCATTCCCCAGCCATCCGGTTTGATTGCGGATTTACCGAAGGCGACCAAGTTTCCATATATTATGATCCGATGATTGCCAAGGTTATTGCCCATGCCCCTACTCGACCCCAAGCTTTAACTAATATCATTCAATATCTGGATGAAATACTCATTAAAGGATTGGTTTCTAATCAAGATTTCTTGATTCGCCTGTTACGGACAGCTGATGTCCAAGACGGTAATTATCATACCCACTATATTCAGGAACAACTCGGCCATTTAGTGGGTGAAACAGCAACAGTTACCCCAGACGATCTCACCCTCTTTGCCCAAGCAGCCATGGCTATTCAAGCACCCTCCTTGTCTGAGCAAAAGTTTGTGGTGATAATGGGTAAAACTATTCTTAACGATCAACGGTGTGATGCGTCTCTGACGTGGCTGTATCAGAAGCAATTATTTACCCTTTTATATCAAGAACAACAGTTTATCGGTCGACATCATTACCATAACGGCATCCATGAAATCACAATTAATGGACTCACTCAATCGATGCGCGTTATTGATAGCCGCCATTGGCCATCGATGCAGCATCTAAAATTTAAAAACACTTCCAGTGATAACAAAATCGTTAAGGCTCCCATGCCTGGAACCATCATCGCCTTACCAATTTTTGTCGGCCAAACTGTCAAAAAAGATGAGCCGCTTGCCATCATTGAAGCGATGAAAATGGAAAATGTATTGAAAGCATCCCAAGAGGGAACCATTAGCGAAATCTGTGTAAAAAGCGGCGATAGTTTAGTGCGCGATCAAGTTATTGTTCGGTTTGCTTAAGCTTAACCTATTACGTAGGTCGATATAATCTAAAAGTAACATATTAGTCTTTCCCTGCCCTCCTGAAAATTTAAGAGGTGCAGGAAATATGGTTAAGACAATCCTTATTAATTTAGTTGAGACATTAAATGATGAGAGAGGAAGCCAATCAAATCTGTGTCGTTCTTATGGTCAGTGGTTAATATATTCAATGAATCCAAAAACCTCTTTTGTTCAGTTGTATCAAAAATTGATTGAAAAAGCATCGTTGCCTGGGTTCCTGGCTATAAATCCTTAAAAGATATGACACACGATGTTGAGAAAGGACTACCCACTTGGCTTGACAGTTGGCAGCACTATAAACCAGCGATTATTATAACAGATTTTTCCAACCACAAAATTAACCAACAAATCATCAATCTAAATAAAAACATGCCAACTACGCATGAGAAAAAGATGACCTTTAGCTTGACGCTCGATCATCAGTGACTTCTTTTAATAATGGCAAGGTCAACGGCCGTTGCTGGCTTAAAGTCAGCTCGTCAATCACTTTGACCAGATGATGAATGGTTGTGTACGATCGATCAAAACGTCGATAAATATACTCTAAAATATCATCACCACACAGCATGCCACGTTTCAATAATTCTTTACGGAAAAGTTTACGAAACAATTCATCATCAGGCTCATGAATTTCAAGACAAGGAAGACTGCGCAGCCGAGAGGCCAGATCATTTACCGTAAAAGAATGACTGGCTGGTGCGGTCCGTCCCAAATACACCACCTGGCGCTGGTGCTCTTTGGCTAAGTTATACAAATGAAATAACCAGCTTTCATCACGATATTGATCATAATCGTCAACAACGATAATCTGAGACGTTTGCACAAGCTGCAAAGGATCATGATTCCCCCCTACAGTTAGCAGGACTCCCCCTCTTAATAAAGACAAAGCCCTACCCATATGACTTTTGCCTGCTCCCGGAGGCCCCACAACCACAAGTTGTGGTAAAGGCCATTGTGGAGAAGAAGACAACCATGTCCATACCTCTCGATTAGGCGCCTCAATAAGGAGAGTGGATGGATCTGTCGCCAATTGATCGGGTAAAGGAATGGCTAATTGCTGCATCTGAATCCTAGGCTGCATAACACTTGGTTGTTTTATACCATTCTAGGGTCGTCCGAACAATAACACCGACAATCGCGGCCACGGGTAAAGCGACTAAAACGCCCGCAAATCCAAACCACGTGGCACTGGCTAACAAGGCAAAAATAATCCAGACCGGGTGAAGGCCTACCCTTTCGCCAATAAATCGGGGCGACAAAATATTCCCTTCGATCAACCCAACCGCCACAAAGACGACCAAAATTAGCACGATTTGATTCCACCCTTCAAAATTGGCAAAGCCATTCGCCATCGTGGCCAAAAGACCGAGAACTGCTCCCACATACGGAATAAAGGATAAAAATCCTGTCATAATCCCCAAGAAAAAGGCTTGGTCTACCCCGATTAACCATAAAGAAATAGAATACAAAACCATAAGAGTGAGACAGACCAAAATTTGTCCGCGAGCATAATCAGATAGAGTTTTATCAATTCGCCCTACATATAAACTCATGGTGGCACGGTATTTATAAGGAATTAAGTCATAAACACTAGCAACCATACGGTGCCAATCTTTAAGTAAATAGAACATAATCACAGGCGTTAAAATGACCAAAGAGATGATATTAGCCAATGCCATACCATTCGTTAAAAGGTTCGTAATGACAGAAAGTGACCATGAAAAAATGTCACCAACATGTTCTGAAACCTTGGCCTTTAGCTCATCCGGAGTTGCCGTTGCTCCAAACCGTTCGCCAATGGATGATAAAAAGGGCTTCAACTCTTGCAACCAGCTACCAGCCAATTGAGGGGCCCTGACGGCCAAGGTTACAATTTGCTTTTGAACAAATGGAATAAATACCATCAGTAACAAAACAAAGGTTAGCAAAACTGTTAGGACGACCAAAGCACTGGCTAAACCGCGACTGATTTTAAATCTTCCTAATCGCGTCACGACACCATTCAAGGCATAAGCGCCAATGAGTCCCATAAAAAATGGAAAAAAAATAGCACTTAAACTTCGTACGAAGTAGAAAACTCCGCCAGCACCTAAAGCCATTAACCAGAACAATAGAGTACGGTTGCCCATTATCCTCTCCGTAATAAAACGCGCAAATTTTTGCGCATAAAGTAAAAAACATATTCTACCCCAGACAGAACTGTTGTCAGGGCCGTTAAATAAAGCAAAGCCCACATGAGTTGTTGATAGGCCTCATGGGATAGAACCTCATAAAAGCTAAAATCTGATACAAGCACTATTGTCACCAAGAGCAGTTGGAAAAAGGTATTAACTTTACTAATAAAGAAGGGGCTTAATCGAACGGGTAAATTAAATAAATAGACTAATAGAGCACCCGATAGGATTAACACATCCCGACCGACAATAAGATACATCAGCCATTCAGGAATATGGCCGGTATAGGTAAGGGCAATATAGGCCCCCATCAGCAAAGCCTTATCAGCGAGAGGGTCAAATATACGGCCAAATTTTGTCTCCACATGCCAGCGACGCGCTAAGTTCCCATCGACATAGTCTGTTATTGCTGCAAACACAAAAAGACAAAAGGCAACAGTTAGTTCATCGCATAAGATGTAATACAGCGTAAACGGAACGGCTGCTAGGCGTAAAGACGTCAAAACGTTAGGTATAATTCTTTTAAAACTCAGATGCATTAAATCAACCACTGCAATTAAATGAGATGGGTATAATGACAGGTCTTATCTTCGATTCCATGAACAATAAACCGGCCCTAAAAGAATATATATTTCAGAGAGTTAGACCTACCACCACCAAACACAATCAATACAATCCCATTGTATTGGGCTGTCCTGCAGCAAGAAAATATCCCTTTTATTCTTTTCAAGTACGATAAACTCTCACAGAGTGAGAATGATAACGACGCAACCACTATAGACCAACTTATTACAGTATACCTAAATCTCAGAGCCAGGGGAATGGGGGTTGGCAAGAAAATAACAAGTCAATTTTTAACAGAGCATCTTTCTTACTGTCCGTCACCCTTATTGAGCGCAATAAGTCGGTCAAAGATTGACGATTTTACCCCTCCAATCTATAATGTTTATTTATATACGAGCAAATTACCGGCTCACTTTGGATGGTGTTTGATTGTATAGAATCATGTCTAAGGACAGATCTGTATAAAACAGCCACGCCCCTGCCAAAGGGCTAACCATTTGAGGAGCCATATGCCCCGTCACCTTAAAAAAATTGCTATCAGTTGTTTTGCTGGAAATATGTTGGAATGGTATGAATTTGCTGTATTTGGGTTTTTGACCACTTATATTTCTCAGAATTTTTTCCCTACTTCAAGCCCTTATTTAGCCACTCTCATGACTTATGCAATTTTTGCTACTGGTTTTATCATGCGTCCCTTAGGTGCAATTTTAAGTGGTCATATCGGCGATCGCCAGGGCCGTCGCGGGGGGCTACTACTCTCTATTACCTTAATGGCCCTGCCAACATTTGCCATCGGTTGCCTGCCGACTTATGAACAAATTGGAATTTTAGCTCCCATCCTTCTCCTCCTCTGCCGAATGATCCAAGGAATCTCACTGGGTGGAGAGTTTAGCGGCTCCATCGTCTATCTCATTGAACATTCGCCTAAAGACCGCCCTGGATTCTATGCTTCATGGGCCGATCTCGGCAGCTCTGTCGGTATGATTGCCGCTTCACTCACCTCACTCGTTTTAACCTTATATTTATCTCAGAATCAAATGTTAAGTTTTGGTTGGAGGCTGCCTTTCCTTGGCGGAATTGCTTTTGGCCTTTTAGGCTATTACTTGCGCCGAGATCTAGCTGAAACGCCAGAATTTAAAGCTACCACGGAAAAAAAGCCTGGGGTGCCTTAGTCTCAGAAGTTTTTAAAGTATGCCCCCGCCGATTTATCAGCTGTACAACTTTTTTAGCGATCAATTCTGGGGGATACTATTTCTTGGTTATTTACCTTCCCAAGCAAATTCTTGTCGATGCCTTGCCCTCTTATGCCATGACGCTGCTGCCTTTAATTAGCATTACGGCCATGATGCCGTCGACATTTATAACAGCTTATTGGTCAGATAAAATTGGTCAAATTCCGATCCTAATTGTTGGCTATTTAAGTAGCTTTGCTCTTGCTTATCCTGTTCTGCTGTTTACCACAACATCAACCACTCTGTGGCCAATTGTGATTGTTCACGTTCTATTTGCTTGGAGCCTAGGCGCCTGTTTTGGCCCTCGCTCATCCCTAATTACAAGGATGTTTCCCGTGTCTCATCGCTATACGGGCGTCTCACTTACTTATAATATAGCTAATGCGGCTTTCGGTGGATTATCACCCATCATTTGCGCAACTATTGCTAATAGCTACGGTCCCTCTTCACCGGCCTTATGGATCATCGTCTGTGCCTTGATATCATTTCTATCGGTCATCCAATTAGTCAAAGCACCGAAGGAAAATCAGAAGTATTAACCACTATTTGAGTTATGAGGGTACCCCTAAACCGCATTAACGCGCTCTCAGCTTATCCCCATTTTGATGAACAAACGGGGTTGCTTTAAGTTGCTTTCTTATGCATTGAAGGGTGGCCAAAGGTATTAAGGTTAAAAAGGCTAACTGAACAGCCCCGACCATATACAAGTGAATAAAAACAGCAAGTTCGGCTATATAAATTTTATTATGAAGTTTTTTCCATTTTAAAAATCCCATTTTTTTAATTGATGTATTATTACTGGTTATGGTTAGGAGGAAAAAAATAGGAAAGGCCACCAAAAACACACTCGTTAAAGCAGGATGAAAAATGAATTTTAATGTTTCAGATAGGCTGCCTCGCTTAACAATAAAGCAAACTAAGTGAACGACACTGTAACTGAAACAGGCAACTCCTATTTCACGGCGATAACGATTTATTTTTTTAACCAAACACTTGTTTCAAAAATAGCTTTGAGTGGATTGAGGACTAAAACCAGAACAAGATGAAATAGGGCCCCATAGCCCGTGTAAAGAATGATTTGTTTATTTAAGTCAGGTCTTATGATCAGACAACTAGCAAGAATAACAACCCCTGTATGGGTAATAACCCAAGCATTATACGACTTTAAAGTTTTAAATTTCATGAGATATAATTACCTTATTATTGGATGCAAATTTGATAGAGCAAGATTTTAAGTCCTCTTCTAACTCTTCAACAGTTGGGGGTTATTTAAATTTTATTTTGAATGCTCTTTTTTAATTTTATCTGTCCATTCTTTAGCTTCATCGCCGCCCCATAACATCCATGCTATATATCCTTTTGACGGATTTTCATCATTTCCAAATTCTTTTGCCTGCTTATCAACTTCATGACGGGCAAAATAGGCTGACATTTTCTTTATAATTTCTAAGCTTATAGAATCATTATTAACTAATTGATGTCCTCGTCTTATGCCGACTTGTGTGCTTCCTTTTCCAAACTTTTCTCTTAATTTCAAACCTTTTTCTGCATTTTTTTTAATGCTTGGGGGAATTTTAAATTCTTTAGCATTTTCCATTTGTTTCATTTCCATACCTTAAAGATTTAACCCTGCACAGCAGGAATTTATGACTCTTTCTTTTTTTCTTTACAGACGACGGATTAGAAACATACTGTTGGCCTTTTTGAGAGGCCTCAATTTTAAGTTTATTCGTTTCTTTCTTTTCGGCGTCAGTTAACCTATTCCATACTTTTTTAGGCAAATAACGCTGTGTGCGATCACCCTGCTGGGCTTTATCACCCTTTTCAGTTTGCCAATTTTCTGACGTCCATTTTTTTAAACTGCGCTGAGAGGGAGCCAACTTACCTTTATGTTTATAGCCGCCCCCTGTGGCTTCATATTCTTTCGTTAAGAGCTGTGATTTACGGGCTGACCATTGCCCTTTTTTTCCACCCTTTGAACTGGCTTTTATTTTTTCTTTTAACTCTTGTCTTAAATGAGGCTGGGTATAGTCTTTGGCGTACTCTTTTTCTGATTTAGAGTTAGGTGCCATAGCAGTCGTTTCTCTCTTTATGAAAAAAAATATAGATCAAACTAATCTTAAAATATAAGAGAGGAACCGTTTATTTAAATTGAAAAAATTTAAATTTTTAACAAGGTACGCTTATGCACCATTTTTTTAAAGGGAAAAAGTATGGGGTTAGGCAGGGCACAATGAACCCTTCATATTTCTGTTTATTTCTTTATAAAATTTTTTTGAGTTTTAATCAGTAAAAGGCCCCTTAGGTAATCCACCAATAAACTGACTCATATGAGGATTTTCAGTTTGATCCATCTCAGCTACAGTGCCTGTCCAAATGAATTTTCCCTTAAATAACAACCCCACTCGGTCACCGATATGGCGCAAAGAATTAATATCATGGGTAATCGTCAAGGCAGTAGCCCCTAAGTGACGGACATTGCGCAAGATTAAATTATTGATGGTTCCACTAACAATCGGATCAAGTCCTGTTGTCGGTTCATCAAAAAAAATAATTTCGGGGTTTGCCGCAATAGCGCGGGCCAACGAAACTCGCTTTTGCATTCCCCCCGATAATTCGGCGGGATAAATGTCAGCAATTGATGCCGACAGATCAACTTCTTCTAATTTCTCGAGGGCTATTTTTCGGGCTGTTGCAGCATCCATACCTTGAGCATTCATGAGGCCAAAAGCTATATTCCGCCATACCGACAAACTGTCAAATAAAGCCCCACCTTGAAACAGCATTCCAAAACGCAGCATCATTTCCTGGCGCCTTTTAGCCGGCACATGAGTTACATCTTCTCCATCAATCAGAATTTGACCTGAATCCGGGGATAATAGTCCTAAAATACATTTAAGCAAAACAGATTTGCCTGTCCCCGATCCACCAATAACAACAAAGGACTCGCCAGCTTGAATATCAAGATCCAGACCATCAAGCACAACCTTATCACCAAATGCTTTTTTCAGATTGCGGATTTGAATTTTTGGTTGAGTTACCATGACAACCTCATTTATCAAATAGTAATGCCGTCAGGGCATAATTCATGAATAAAATTAAAACTGAAGCCGACACAACCGCATTTGTAGTGGCACGTCCCACGCCTTCAGCCCCCCGTCCAGAATAATATCCATGATAGCATCCCATGAGCGTAATAATGACCCCAAACGCCGAGGCTTTAATTAAGCCAGCCATAACATCTTTCATTTCCAGATATTTAACTGTCTGCTGCAGATAATTACTGGGGTTAAATCCTAATTGGTATATACCCACGATATAGCCACCCATCACCCCAATGATATCAGCGATTAATACTAAGACCGGCAACATTAAAAAACCAGCAATGATTCGGGGCGTTACCAGATATTTAATAGGATTAGTGGAAAGAGTTGTCAGGGCATCCAGTTGTTCCGTCACGCGCATTGTTGCAATCTCTGCTGCCATGGAGGCCCCCATGCGACCAGCAACCATTAAGCCAGCCAGGACCGGCCCGAGTTCCCGTGTCATCGATAAAACAACAACTGTAGCCACCGCCCCCTCAGCTGAAAACCGAGAAAAACCTGTGTAACTTTGTAACGCCAACACCATGCCCGAAGAAATGGCCGTCAATCCAACAACCGGTAAAGAAAAGTAACCAATGTGCAAAAACTGCACCAAGACTTGTCTTAAATAAAAAGGCTTATGAAATAATCGGACAAGGGCTTCAGCAAAAAATAGTGCAACGCGGCCAGCGGATTGCACAAAACTAATGAACACTCGACCAACCGAGGCAAAAAAATCAATAATGACCATGGAACTAAAATATTTAATGTACATAATTAAAGTTTACCCCAAGTCTCTCTCTGATGTCCATTCACTATATTTATAGACCGGCATTTTAAGCTAAGTTTAAGGGATCTCCATGAGAAGCCCGCAAAGCGAGATACATCTGTTACTTATGAGGTTATCCGTAAGGGACATCAGACCAGCAGATCCCTATATGCTAAGAATATACGGCGAAAGAGGTTCCAATTTTAAAGACAAATGGCACATGAATGAAGTCAGAATAAAGATAAAAGGTGAAATATTTTGGCTTGGACCGTTGATTGACAGTGCAGTCGAAGGGATTAAAATTCTTCTTCAAAAGAGGCGCAATACCAAAGCAACTCCCCGATTTCTAAAAACTTTAAAAAAGCTTGAGTTTCCTCTACATGTCCTAATCACAGATAAGCTGAGCAGATAGATCAGGATTCAGTAAATTCTTATCAACTCCCGGTGTAGGGCCATTTTCATACACGGCCCCAACAACAGAATAGGAAACAGCCATCAACTAATATATGGGAAAAAGATAACGGAGAGAACTTAAAACGCTGGTAAATACCCCTAAATTCTTGGTATCTATAAACGCTTTATTTAATCTTTTGGTAGTAAAATGCTATAAACATTGCACTCTAGATTATAGCCAAAGTTTTACAGAATCCCTTTTCACTTTCAATCATATTATGGCTACACCTCACCGTGATATTTATAAAGATAAAGAAAGGGACTCCCCTATTTTCTATTTCCAAACACCTTGACGATACCGATAATGTTGTCCTACCGTCATAATATAGTATTTTTTGGCTTCCTCCCTATTCTCTTCATTTTCCTCTTCAGCAATGTTGTGGTGGGGACAGCCTCTTTGGCAACTTAAGCTTAAACTGGGTAAGACGTTCCATTTGCAAAAATCCCCCCCCTAAAATACGAGCATTCTTGTTCATTAAAGCAAGCCAAACCTCGTATTTAGGACGACGCGAGCCAAAGGGATGTCCATCAAAAATACCATCATTTTATAAAAGAGGTGGATATTCTTGACCGTTTTCATCTTTTCTTGCTTTCGGAAGTTTGTTAGACACAGCATCTAACATTTCTTGAGCATTTCTATTGCCAAGAGCAAGTGATTCTTTATACAACTTTACTGCATCCCTAGCTCTCTCCCGCTTTCTTGCGTAAATGTTACCCAAACCATTTTTTATTTCACCAAAGAGTTGATCACCTAATATTTTTCTGGCTTGCGGATTGTTATTAATTTTTTCAAAATACTTAGCAGCTTCATCATAATGTTTAATTTTGAAATAAGCACGCCCCAGCAAATATTGTCCCTTTATATCCCCCTGCCTAGCAGCCTTATCATACCATTCAATTGCTAATTTCATGTTAGGTGCAATCTCATTCTTATCATCTTTCACACCTTCCATATACATGTTCCCTAAGGCCACTTGAGCAGAAGATTCTCCTGCTTCTGCTAATTCTCGATATAAATTAAATCTTTTATCAACTTGATTAGTTTTTTTATATAGCACTTCTAATTGGTACGCTACCTTGAGATCTCCTAAGTTTTTAGCCTTTAAGTAGAATTTTTCTGCTTTCTCATAATCTTGATCACCTCCTTCTCCATTTTCCCACATCTTTCCTAGGAGTTTTGCTGCCTCAGAATGATTTTGTTCTGCAGCCTCAGTAAATAGAGAGCGCGCTATCCGTAGATCTTGATATTTTTGCTGCTGAGATTTGGTGGTTAATTTATAATGAGACAATCCGCGATTATATAACAGATTTCCATATATATTTTCCGAAGCCACTGTATTGTTAGGGGCTTTTAAAGGAAGGTTATTTTTTTGGCTATTACTTTCGTGAGAGGTTGGGTCATCAACGTCCGTAAAATTAGGAACAGTGTATTCCATTGATATAACAACAGAAGGTAATCCTATCAAAGCTAAACATATATACCTCATTACTTTCTCTCCTCTTATAGTGCAATTTTAAAATCTCATTTAGCAATATAAGAGGTTAATGTCAGGTTAAAAAAGGATAAGAATTTAGTAAGCAAAAGTAATTTTCCTATTTTCTATTTCCAAACACCTTGACAAGGCTGCTTGTACAACAAATTTTATAGGTGACCAACTTTATCATTAATAACCACAGAATTTAACTTTGATTCCAAGGAATCATAAGACACAATAAAATCATATGGATTATCCGGTAAGAGTGAATGGATAAATGGGGAAAGAACGTTTTAATCAATATTTATCGGATGGTTTTTCTAATTTCTCTGGCCATATTGCAGATCTATCCGGTCGTCCCTTTACCTTCTTGATTGCTATTGCAATCGTTGTTACCTGGGCCATAACAGGGCCATTTTTTAACTATTCAGATACCTGGCAATTAATCATTAACACGGGTACAACCATCATTACATTTTTGATGGTTTTTTTGATTCAAAACACGCACTATCGCGATAGTGAAGCCTTGCAAATAAAAATAGATGAACTCATTCGTGCCCATGCTGGCGCCCATAATGTCTTATTAGACCTGGAAGAATTATCGCCCGCTCAGCTCAAAGCAATAAAAAAGAAATATGAAAGTCTTGCGCAACGAGCAAGAGCCGACTTAAGTAATGGCAAACCAGACACTGATACGGATGATGTTTAGACAGGAGCACGTTCAAAAGATTGCCAGTATTATCAAGGCTTTTTCTTATATATAGCTCTCGTAAAAAGGCACAGATTTTAGCCTTTACAATAATCAGAACGACACATTTCATAAATACAGCTTGCATTAAAGTGATCTGCTGCAGTAATTTTTTTGTCATAATATTCTTCTCCCCTGAATTTTATAGGTGAGATCATCAACTTTCAAAGGGTAGATCAATAAAGTTTCAGATGACGAAAATTTTGTTAGAAAGGTAATCAATCCGTTGTTTCAATAAACGAGCGAGCTCAGCACTTTTTGTATAAACTCGCAGAATATCAGTTTGGGGCTTAATAGGAATATCCAAATAAGCTTCCGCAATATCAAAAGATTTTATGACAATTCTTTCTTCTTTTTCAGGGTGATACCGTTGATATTTACTAAAAGCAACAGCTTTCAGAAAAGCTTTAGCTTGAGCAGCCGTTGTCGGTTGGCCATCTAAAATGCATTGAATATATTCCGATACTTTTCGTCTCATGAAATAATAACCGTCATATCGTACCTGTCCCCTGCTATAAAAAAAACCCTGGGATTCAGAAAATTCTGTGAAGGGTTTAGCACTTAATATAACAGCTACACCCCCAGCATTTGCCCCATATTCACGCCAATGAAAATCTGATTTATGGGTTCCTGTAAATGATA